>JBIKTO010000266.1:0-4578 GCA_044348065.1 Cyanobium sp. | reverse complement strand
ATCCACCGCGCTGGTTGCTGCTGATCAGCCGCGATGAGCTGCTGCTGATCGATCGCTTCAAGTGGGGCGCCTCACGGCTGCTGCGCTTCGAGGTGGGCACGCTCTACGCCGAGCGGCAGGCCGTTGCCTTCCTGGCGGCGGCCACGTTGCTGCACCGCGAGCACCTCTGCCCCAGGGAGGGAGGTACGCCGCTGCTCGACAGCCTGGATGAGAACAGCCACAAGCACGCCTATGAGGTGAGCGGCGATCTCAAGTACGCGCTGCGCCGCTCGATCGAACTGCTGGGCAATGAGGCGATCCACCACATCCGCTTCAAGCAGAAGGATGCGGCCTTCCAGCTGGTGGAGGAGAAACAGCTCAGCGAAGAATGCCTGCGCTTCATGTACCGGCTGTTGTTTTTGTTCTACATCGAAGCCAGGCCGGAGCTGAACTACATCCCGATGGGCTCGCAGGTGTACCGCCGTGGCTACAGCCTGGAGCGGCTGCGGGATCTGGAACAGGTGCCGCTGCTGAGCGACGCCGACCGGGAGAGCACCTACATCCACGACTCGCTGGAGCGCCTGTTCCAGATGATCTGGGAGGGCTATCCCAAACGCGATGACAGCGATCTGCAGCAGGGTCAGATCAACGCGGATGGGCAGGAGGTGTATGCCGACAGCTTCCGGATCACGCCGCTCAAGAGCCACCTGTTCGATCCCAGCCGCATGCCCCTGCTGGGCGGGGCGATCACCAAGGCCCGGGTGCGTTTCCGCAATGGCGTGCTGCGCGAGGTGATCGAGCTGATGTCGCTCACCAAGGCCAAGCCGGGCCGCAAGCGCGGCCGGGTGAGCTACGCCCAGCTGGGCATCAACCAGTTGGGCTCGGTGTATGAGGCGCTGCTGAGCTTCCGGGGGTTCTTCGCGGAGGATGATCTCTACGAAGTGCAGCCCGCCCCGAAGAAGGCCAACGCCCCGGCGGACGATGAGGACTTCGACGTGGACGACAGCAGCGACACCCCCGACGACAGCACCGATGACGACGAGGCAGACGTGCAGGCCCGCGGCAAGGCCCACGACGAGCTGGAGGTGGGCCATTTCGTGCCCCGCAGCCAGCTGGGCAACTACAAACGCGAGGAGATCGTGCCCAACGCCGAGGGCACCGGCCCGAAGCTCTACGAGAAGGGCACCTTCATCTACCGCCTGGCCGGCCGCGACAGGATCAAGAGCGCCAGCTACTACACGCCGGAATCGCTCACCCGCTGCCAGATCAAGTACACGCTCAAGGAACTGCTGCCAGGCAAGACGGCCGCCGACATCCTGCGCTTCAAGCTGCTGGAGATGGCGCTGGGCTCCGCGGCCTACCTGAATGAGCTGATCAACCAGCTGGCCCTCAAGTACCTGGAGCTGCGCCAGCAGGAACTGGGGCGCACCATCCCCCATGCCGCCTTCGAGCAGGAGCTGCAGAAGGTGAAGATGCGGCTGGCCGACCGCAACGTGTTCGGGGTGGACCTCAACCCGGTGGCGATCGAGCTGGCGGAGGTGAGCCTGTGGCTCAACAGCATCTACCAGCCGGAGCAGGGCCGGGCCTTCGTGCCCTGGTTTGGCCAGCAGCTGCTCTGCGGCAATTCGCTGGTGGGCTGCCGCCGCCAGATCTATCGCCTGCACCAGCTGCCCCAGGAGGGCAAGAAGGGAAAGCCTGCGAAGCTCTGGCACGAGGAGGCCCCGGAGGAGCTGGCCTGGGATCAGGAGCTTCCCGACGACGCCATCTTCCATTTCCTGCTGCCGGATCCGGGCATGGCGATCAAGGCCAATGCGGTGATCAAGGAACTGCTTCCCGATCAGGTGAAAACGATCAGCAACTGGAAGAAGACCTTCTCCGGCAAACCGTTCAGCGGTGCCGAGCTGCGCCGGTTGCAGCGTCTGAGCCGCATCGCCGATGGCCTACTGCAGGAGTGGGCAAACCAGCTGTCCCAGATCCGTGAACGCACCACTGACCCGCTGCCGGTGTGGGGCGATCCCGAGGCCGAATCAGGGCTGGCCTGGAAACCGCTCAGCCTCAAAGACCGCATCCAGAGCCAGGAAGTGGCCGGCGAGGGGATCGCCAACGCCAATGCCCGGCTGCGGCTCAAGCTGGCGATGGACTACTGGTGCTCCCTGTGGTTCTGGCCGCTGGAGCAGGCCCAGCAGCTCCCAAGCCGTGAGGAATGGCTCAACGACCTCAGCTGTGTGCTGGGGGACATCGAATCGGTGGTGGATGAGGAGGAGGGGCAGCTGCAGCTGTTGCCAGACACGCAGCCCCGCCAACAGGCCATTGATTTCCAGGACCGCCGCGGTGTCGTCAACAAGGCTCGGTTGCTGGAGGACATCGTTCGGCTACGGCTAGCGGAGCAGGTGGCCGGCCGGGTGCGTCCGCTGCACTGGGATCTGGAGTTTGCCGATCTGCTCAAGAGCGGGGGCTTCGATGTGATCGTGGGAAATCCGCCCTGGCTGAAGGTGGAGTGGGAGGAGAAGGGGGTGATCGGGGATCGGGACCCGATGGTATTGATTAGGAATATCAGTGCGAGCGATCTGACCAATCGCCGGAAGGACGCATTTGCTTCACACAAAGGATTGCGTGAAACCTACCTTATGGAATTTGAAGAACAGAATGGTACTCAGTCATTTCTAAACGCAGTAGCAAACTACCCGCTACTGAAAGGAAGCCAGACTAATCTCTACAAATGCTTTCTTCCGCAAGCTTGGCGCATTGCGTCGAAGCGAGGGGTGCAAGGGTTTCTCCATCCCGAGGGAGTGTATGACGACCCCAAAGGCGGCGAGATGCGAGCAGCTCTCTATAGGCGGCTCCGGTTCCATGCGCAGTTCCAGAACCAGAAACTTTTGTTCCCGATCAGCAACTCAAGGAGATATGGCCTGAACATATGCGGCCCAACCCACCAACCGGACTTCGTAAACCTTGCAAATCTCTACCACCCAAAAACAATCGATTACTGTTTTGCACATGACATAGAAGGGCCTCTTTTTGGCATCAAGACAGATGATGGTCAATGGAATGTCTCAGGCCACCACCAACGTCTAATCCCTGTAAGCGAGAAGTCCCTTGCTCTGTTTAGTCAACTCTACGATGAGCCAGGCACTCCCTCCCACCAAGCTCGACTGCCGGCCCTGCATTCTCTGCAACTGCAGAATGTTCTAGAAAAGTTTGTAGCCGTACCGAAACGACTAGGAGATCTTCAAGGAGAGTACGACGCCACGACAATGTGGGACGAAACAAACGCCGTAAAGAAAGACGGCACGATTCGCCGCGACACCACCTTTCCCGAGAATCCCACAGACCTGATTCTCTCAGGTCCACTCTTTACAGTGGCCAATCCGCTTTATCAAACGCCGAAGCAAGTCTGCACCACAAATCGCGCCTACGACTGCCTCGATCTCACCAGTATTCCGGTGTCTTACCTGCCCCGGACGAATTTTCGCCCTGATGTGTCACCCGATGAATACCGGACCCGCACACCAAGGGTGCCATGGGGAGACAAGCAACCCGTGACGGACTTTTATCGTGTTGCATGCCGTAGGCAGCTTAGCCAGGCAGGCGAGAGAACGCTGCAAGCAATCATTGCACCTCCAGAAGCAGGCCATGTTGATGGTGTTCTTGCAATTACGACTAGAGATCTAATGACGACCGTCAGGATTGCAGGGTTATGGTCTGCGGTACCGTTCGACTTCTTTATCAAGACTACTGGCAAAGGGGATATCAGGAATGACCTAGCTCGTCAGCTTCCACTACCTTCACTCTCAGATACTGGGTTCAGAGTGCTTGAATCACGTATCCTTTCCCTCAACTGCCTCACCACCCACTACGCCGATCTCTGGTCCAAATGCTGGGACGATGCCTTCCGTGAACAGCGGTGGGTAACAAAGGATGATCCCCGCCTTCCCCAGGATTTCTTCTCCAACCTCACCCCCACCTGGCAGCGTGATTGCGCCCTGCGTACCGACTACGCCCGTCGCCAGGCCCTGGTGGAGATCGACGTGCTGGTGGCCCAGGCCCTCGGCCTCACCCTCGATGAACTGATCTCCATCTACCGCGTGCAGTTCCCGGTAATGCAGCAATACGAACGCGACACCTGGTACGACATGAATGGCCGGATCGTGTTCACCAACAGCAAGGGCCTCACCGGCGTCGGCTTCCCCCGTAAAGGCAAAGGTCGAGGAGCCAACAAAGAGATCGGCTGGGAGGACATCAAGGACATGACCTCTGGCACCGTGTCGCGCACGATTCTCGATGACACGCTGCCTGGGGGGCCGGTGGAGCGGACGATTACCTACGTGGCGCCGTGGGTGCGGTGTGATCGGGTGGAGGATTATCGGGTGGGGTGGGATTCGCTGACTGATTCACAACCCGCATAGCCTGCTAAGAGTTGACTAAATAAGCCATCACGACTAAAGTTGGTATCTCCCTACAAGAGCCATGCAATTCAACTGCAGTCAGCTGTCGGATGAAGTTCTGAAGTCTATCTTCGATGCGGCTTTCATTGACGCTGAGATCGATGAAGACGGCAACCTGTTTGTCACTGATGACATGCGAGTTTCAGTGGAGGGC
>JBIKTO010000265.1:0-4601 GCA_044348065.1 Cyanobium sp. | reverse complement strand
GCGGACGCCGGGACGCTGGTGGGTCCGGTTCGGCCCAGGGGCCGTGTCTTGCGCTTGTTGAGCTTACACCGTGGGCCGCCCGTGACCCGCACCCCTCAAACCTGCCGCCAGACCGCCACCAGCCGCCCCTGCACGCTCACCTGCTCGGCTGGCAGGACGATCGGGGCGTAGGCCGGGTTGGCGGCCTCCAGGTGCACCTCGTCGCCGTGGCGGTGGAAGTGCTTGAGGGTGGTACCGCTGCCGGGCACCAGGGCGCTGACGATCGTGCCGTTGCGCAGGCGGGCCGGATCGTTCACGGGTTCCATCAGCACCATGTCGCCCTCGGCGATGTGGGAGTTGACCATCGAATCGCCATGCACCGTGAGGGCGAACAGGCCCCGGCGGTCGAGCACCGGCGCCAGCTCGAGCTTCTCCTGCACGTCGTCGTAGGGCTCGATCAGGCCACCGGCGGCCACCGCCCCCAGCACCGGGATGCCCACACCGCCCCCGCCACCGAGCAGCTGCAGGGTGCGCGCCTGCCCCTCCTGCCAGGTGATCCAGCCCTTCTGCTGCAGGTGGCGCAGGCGGCTCTGGATCGGCGCGGGGGAGCGCAGGCCCATGGCCTCCATCATCTGGCGGATCGAGGGGCTGTGGCGGTGGCTGCCGATGTAGTCGGCGAGCCAGTCATAGAGCTCCTGCTGGGCGGGGGTGAGGTCGTGGGGCATCGGCGGCCTGGCTCTGGTACAGGTGTACCGCCTCGGCGCGCTTCTGTCCACTCAGCAGGCGCCCAGCAGCGTGGCCAGGAGCGCCTGCTGGGCGTGCAGGCGGTTTTCCGCCTGGTCGAACACGCGGCTGGCGCTCCCCTCGATCACCCCGGCGCTGATCTCCTCGCCCCGGTGGGCCGGCAGGCAATGGAGCACGATCGCCCGGCTGTCCGCCTCCGAGAGCAGGGTCTCATCGAGGCACCAGCCACGGAAGGCCTCCTCCCGCCGCGTCTGCTCCGCCTCCTGGCCCATCGAGGCCCAGACGTCGGTGTAGAGGGCATGGGCACCCCGCACCGCGGCGAGAGGCTCATGCAGCACCTCGATCCGGCACCGACCCACCGCGAGCTGCCGGGCTCGCTCCAGCACCGCCGGCTCGGGCGCGAATCCCTCCGGGCAGCCCACCCGCACGTTCACCCCCAGCAGGGCGCCGCAGAGCATCAGGGAGTGGGCCACGTTGTTGCCGTCCCCCACGTAGGCCAGCGTGAGCCCGCCGATCGCCCCGAACGCCTCCCGCAGGGTGAGGTAATCGGCCAGGGCCTGGCAGGGGTGCTCCAGGTCGGTGAGGGCGTTGATCACCGGGATCGCGGCCCAGTGGGCGTAGTCCGCCAGCTCGGCCTGGGCGAAGGTGCGCACCGCCAGGGCGTCCACGTAGCGGCTGAGCACCCGGGCGGTGTCCGCCAGCGGTTCGCCCCGTCCCAGCTGGGTCACGGCCGGATCGAGGTCGATCGTCTGGCCGCCGGCGCGGGCCATGGCCACGGTGAAGCTCACCCTGGTGCGGGTGGAGGCCTTGGTGAAGATCAGGCCCAGGCAGCGGCCGCTCAGGTCGAGCATTCGGCGGCCGGCCTTGAGGTCGGCCGCCAGATCGAGCAGCGCACCGGTCTGGACGGCATCGAGATCGGCTGAAGAGAGGTAATCCCGCCCCTTCAGCCCAGCCAGGGCGGAGACGTCGCTGCCGGCAGCCATCGGCTCAGTCCAAAGAACCCTTATGCGGGATCGGGGGGGCTGACGTCAAGGGTGGTGAGCCCCGGGAGGCCAGCACCGCCCCGCGCAGTCGTCTACACCGCGACCGCTTCGCCGGGCATGACGCTGGTGGCCAGGAGGTTCTTGAGTTCATCCCCCTCAATCACCTCCTTCTCCAGAATCTCCTGGGAGATCGATTCCAGCAGCTCGCGATTGTGATGAAGGATCGAAAGGGCGCGGTCGTGGGCGCGGTCCACCAGGGAGCGCACCTCCCGGTCGATCGCCTGGGCGGTGGCGTCGCTCACCACGCGGCGGGGGTTGTTGGGGCCGCCGAGGAAGCGGCTGCCCCCCTGCTTGTCGTAGGCCAGCGGACCGAGGGTGTCGCTCATCCCGTAGGTGCCCACCATCTGCTCGGCGATGTCGGTGGCCCGTTGCAGGTCGTTGGCGGCGCCGGTGGTCACCTCCCCGAAGACGATCTCCTCGGCGCTGCGGCCCCCCAGCAGGGTGGCGATCTGGCCCTCCAGGTCCTCCTTGGAGTTGAGGAAGCGCTCCTCGGTGGGCAGTTGCAGGGTGTAGCCCAGGGCGCTCATGCCCCGGGGCACGATCGAGATCTTGGCCACCTTGCTGCCGCCCGGCATCAGGTGGCCCACGATGGCGTGGCCCACCTCGTGATAAGCCACCACTTTCTTCTCATCGGGCTGTAGCACCCGGCTCTTCTTCTCCAGACCGGCCACCACCCGCTCAATCGCCTCGTTGAGGTCGCCCTGCTCCACGGAGGTGCGGTTGACCCGGGCGGCCAGCAGGGCCGCTTCATTCACCAGGTTGGCGAGATCGGCGCCGGCGAAGCCGGCGGTGGCCTGGGCGATGCGATCGAGATCCACCCCGGCGGCGAGTTTCACCTTCTTGGCGTAGATCTCCAGGATCATGCGCCGACCGGAGAGATCCGGGCGATCCACCAGCACCTGGCGGTCGAAACGACCCGGCCGCAGCAGGGCGGCATCGAGGGTTTCCGGCTGGTTGGTGGCGGCCAGCACGATCACCGGCTTGTCCTGGGCGGCGAAGCCGTCCATTTCGGTGAGCAGCTGGTTGAGGGTCTGCTCCCTTTCGTCGTTGCCGCCGACCACCCCCATCGAGCCGGAGCGGCTCTTACCGATGGCATCGAGTTCATCGATGAAGATGATGCAGGGGGCCTTCTTCTTGGCTTCTTCAAACAGATCGCGCACCCGGGCGGCGCCGGCACCCACGAACAATTCGACGAATTCCGAGCCGCTGATGATGAAGAAGGGCACGCCCGCTTCGCCGGCCACGGCCTTGGAGAGCAGGGTTTTGCCGGTGCCCGGCGGGCCCACCAGCAGCACGCCCTTGGGGATGCGGGCGCCGATGGCGGCATAGCGCTCGGGGGTCTTGAGGAAGTCGACGATCTCGGCGAGTTCGGTCTTGGCCTCATCGACACCGGCCACGTCGGCGAAGGTGACGCGTGACTCCTCATCCGGCACATACACCCGCGCCTTGCTCTTGGTGAAGCTCAGCGCCCCCTGAGCCCCGCCCATGCCGCTGCGGCGGGCGAAGAACTGCAGCACCAGGATGAAGATCAGCGGCGGCACCACCCAGCTAAGGATGGTGGTGAAGATATTGGGCTTGCGTGGCGGCGCCGCGGCGAATTCAACGCTGTGCTCCTCCAGCCGCTGGGGCAGATCCATGTCAAAGATCGGCGTGGTGGCCAGCACGGTGGGAGCCCCTTCAGCCGGCGCCTTGATCAGCTCGTAGCGGATCTGGTCGGAGGTGATGAACGCGCGGCGTACGTTGTTGTCATTCACCTGATCAATGAACAGCGAATAGGGCACGCGCGGCACCTGCATCGCCGGATTGGGCACCAGATTGCTGACCAGCAGCAACACCCCCAGGCCGATCAGCACCAGGTTGATGAGACCGAAGCGGCGGCTGGGGCGGTTGTCGTCCTGGCGGATGGCCATGCGCGGCTGATTTGGAATGGGCCCAAGCTAGGCCCGTGCATCCGCCGTCCGCCCCCGGGGCGGTCGGGAGAACCGAACGCCCTCCCCCGGACCATGTGCGGCCGCTACTCCCTCACCACTGCCCTCGATCGGCTGCTGCCGCGGCTGAAGGGTCCGCTGCCGGAGGGCCTGGTGGCGCACTACGCCCCCCGGCCCCAGGTGCGCCCCGGCGAGCCGCTGCTGGTGCAGCGCCAGGAGCATGGCCGGATCGAGGTGGGCCTGGCGCTCTGGGGCCTGGTGCCGACCTGGAGCCGCGATCCCCGCAGCCTGCGCCGGCCGATCAATGCCCGCAGCGAGACGGTGGCCGAGAAGCCCTTTTTCCGGGGACCCTGGCGCCATCGCCGCGCCCTGCTGCCGGCTGATGGTTTCTATGAATGGCAGACCCGCACCGATCCCGCCACCGGCACATCCTGGAAACAGCCCTGGTTGTTCCGGCTCCGTAGCGGCGAGCCCTTCTGGCTCGGCGGCCTCTGGGAGCGCTGGGTGGGCGCCGACGGGGGCGAGCTGGACACCGCCGTGGTCCTCACCACCGCCCCCAATGACCTGCTGCGACGGGTGCATGACCGCATGCCGGTGGTGATTCCCACCGGGCTGGAGGAGGCCTGGCTGGAGCCCAGCGATGGCCAGGCTCTGCGGGCCCTGGAGCCGCTGCTGGCCCCCTGGGATCCGGCGGCCTGGGAGGCGGTGCGGTTAGAGCGGCACAGCCTCAGCGCGGCAAGCGCTGATTGAGGGCGACGAAGTTGGTGGTGACCAGCGTCTCCTGCCAGACCGAGTAGGAGGGGATCGCCTGCGCTCCCCGGGGAGTGATCCTGTGGAGGGAGAAGCCATGCCGCTGAAAGAAAGACCAAAAATCGCGAAAGTTTGTGCGCGTATCGAGATTGCGGGA
>JBIKTO010000001.1:0-35480 GCA_044348065.1 Cyanobium sp. | reverse complement strand
GATTTGCCATTAAAGAGTCGTTGCGTAGCCTCTTCACCACCTTCCGACTTCTGCGCGCCGATCGGGATATTCGTTTGGTTGGTATTACCTCCTCCACCCAAGGCGAAGGTAAATCCACCTCCGTCACCATTTTTGCCCGCACACTGGCTGACCTCGGCTTGAAAGTGCTGATCATCGATGCGGACATGCGCTTGCCAATGCAAAGCCGTTATCTCGGTATTGAACAGGGGGATGGCCTCTCCAGTCTGCTTTCAAATTCATCGATGAGGCCTGAAACGATGATTCAGAGCATCCAAGACAATCTCGACATCATCCCCTCCGGACCAAAGCCCCCCGACCCGGCAAAGCTGCTCAATTCCAGTCGCTGCCAGGAAGTGGTGGATCAGATTCGTGCTCTCCCTGATTACGACATCGTTCTCTGGGATGCCCCCCCCTGCCTGATGCTCGCCGATCCCATCCTGCTGGGTGAGAAGCTCGATGGGATCCTCTTTCTCGTTGGCCTTGGCAAGGTGAGTCGCGATCTGGCACCTCAGGCCTGCCGTCGCATCAAGGCAACCGGGGTTGACGTGCTCGGCTTGATCTGCAACCAGGTCAATTTCCCGAGCCGCCTGAATGACTATGGCTATGAATACGGTTACTACTATCATTACGCCTATGCGGGCGCCTACAGCAGGGGTAAACGCGGCTATGGGTCTTACGGAAACAACCTAACCAGTTACATCAAGGGTCGTGTCAACAACTACCGTGACACGTATGCCTCCAATGGCAATGGCTCTGCCGAGGCCGGTGATCCTTCAAGGTTGCCCAGGTCAGCGCGGGGAAATCGCTACCTTGCCGATGGCTACACGTCCCAGCCCGCCAGCGATACCAGGGAACAAAACCCAGCTCACCAAAACGAGTCATTCCAGCAAGGCCAGGCAGATTCCGCACCCCCATCTGGATTGGCTGCCTTGGTTGGCCGTTTGTCCTTTGGCAAGCCTCGTTCCGAACAACCAGCTGATCTCCCCGCGAGGGCGGATCAAGACCTCAGCCCCGATGAGAAGCCGGAGGATGCTCCTGACCAAAATCCAAGCAAGGACGAGTCGCGTTAAAGCTCTCCTCGTGGTCAATCCCTTACGTTTGGGATCATCCTTTCATCTCTGGATGGTCGCGGAAGAGCTGGTCGAGCAAATCAAGCTGCTCATAGATGGGCATCGCCGCCGGATGACAGCGACGCACCCAGTCCAGGGCCGCGAACACATCGATCTGACGCTCCAACGCTGTCAGGCCGACCCCGATCAGCGGTGAACGTTCCCTGCCCGCAAAACAGTGAAGATACACAGGGGAACCGCTATGGAGCAACCCACGAGCGAGATGCAAGGCTTCCAACAATCTTTCTGGTCTTAATTCTTCCTGGTTGCGATGATCTGGCAGTGCCAATGACAAGCTCTGCCAATGATCGGGAACCGGGCTGAACTGCTCCTCTTCCGGGTAGCAGCAGCTGAAACGTGCTCGAAATCCTGCCTCTTCCAGTTGTTCCCATTGGCAGGCCTGGCGTGGCATGGGGCCGATCGCCAGGCTGTTGGTGAGGATCCAGCTATAGGGCAGTGGCAGAGCCTCCTGGTTCGCAACTGGGGGGCGCCTGCCGAGGAAGCCTCCCTGGCGGAGCAGCTTTTGAAACCGGGGGTTCAAAGCCATCAGCGGCGGCGGCTGGGACGGGGTCGCTGCAAGCCTAGAATGGCGAAGACACGCGCAAACTGTGGCCGAGAAAGTTGAGCGAGATAGAGTTTTCTGATCGCTGAGTTCGGAGTTCTGATCGCCGTGCCGATGGACTTGCTGGAGCGGTGAAACGAATGGCGAATCTGCTTGAGCCTGGGGAAAAGGCAAGTGGCCAACAGCAGGAAGAAACCGCTGCTAAGCAGGCTGCCGAGTGAAATACTCACCACAATTCTTGTGATTCCAGTGAGGCGTTGCTGCTGATCTTTTTTGAGGCGACCTCTCTCACGATTGATGGCCGCGTCCAAGGAGACGGCAAGCTGCGCGCGAATGACCGAGGGGGTTTGTAAGGGTGCGAAGGCGTCGGGCTGCCTGATCTCAGGAAAACCTCGAAGACGCTGCTGGATTTCGTTGGCACTGCCTGCATTTTGCACGGAGGCGAGAATCTCTTGTTTGCGACTCTGCAGAATCGTTTCTAATCTCTGTGCCTGCATCGCGCCCTTCTCGATCAGTAGATGCCGTTGGAACAAAGAGAGTGGGGCGAAGAGGAAAAAGAGGAATGCAAAAAATACGACCAGCCAGCGTGTCAGCTGTTTGGCAAGGCCCTTGGCTTGGATGGCGCCCTGGGGTGCAAAAACCAGCACCGGCCCCAGCAAGAAGAAGGGAAAGAGGGACGCCAGATTTGACATCACAGCCAAGCTGATTTCTGGATCTGCGCCCAGTTTGTTCGCGGCCAGGGAGCGGGCGAGGTTGAATAGGCTGTAGGCCAACAGCCCATAGCCTCCCAGCTCAATGACGGAGTGATCGAGACCCCTGGGACTTCGAGCCGTGTTCGTGGGCTTGCGGCTGCTCAAAGGAGTTTGGGAGGCCTCGGACATGATGACGGGGGGATGTGGTGTTATTGAGAGAGAGGATAGGGAGGAATCTGCATGTTGTTATCTGGCTAGCGGCTGGGATTGGATTCCCTGAGCGCTGGTGGAAGCGCGGCCAGGATTCTCTGCCACAGACTTCCGGAAACCGGAGCCTGATCAGGACTGCGCAGACTGACCAGGATGCAGGAATAGTTGTAGTTGGCTTGAATGCCGATCAGGCGGCGGATCTCGGCTGCCTGGCCAACGGAGGCGGCGTCGACCAAGGGGAGGATCTGTTCACTTGTCGCTCCGTAGGCCGCTGGCAATGGCGAATGGGGTACGAAACAGGTCTGGCGGGCAGGTCTGTTATTGACGATCCCTTCGCTTGCGGGGGGAGGACCAGCCAGCAGCCGGCGTTGCGTCAGGGCCAGATCCGGACTCTTGGCCGCGATGCCGGCCGTCTGCAGGGTGTAGCGCTGACGGAAGGCGCCCCTCACCAACCGTAATTCTTCCCCTCCGGACAGGCGGACCACCAGCGGAGCGGATACGGAGACTTCCTGACTGCGAATCCCTTCTGACCTGCTGGATGGCAGCTTCACCGGCTGTGGATCGAGGCCCGCCTGGCGTAAGGCCTGCAGAATGGCAGCTTCGGGCAAGGGTCCTGCCTTGGGCCAGGAGGGAAAGAGCGTCGCCTGCAGGGCCGCCAGCGAGGCGATGGTGGCGAGCAGGCCGTACCAGCGGCCAAGGGGTGTGAGGGGGGGGAGCGTGGCGGTCATGCCTGGGAGCCTGGCAGGGGAGGCAATTCACGCTCAAGCAGCCACATGTAGATGACTCCGAACAGAAAGACGGCGACACCGGAAAAAATCAGCGATCCCGTTTCCGTATGGAAAAATTCGAACCAGGTATCTCCTTTGCCCTGACCCGTGGTGGTGATTAAGGCCAAAAGTGCAATGCGTAAGGTGTTACACACTAAGCCGATTGCAGGAGCCGCCAGCAGGCAGAGCAAGCGGCTGAGCTTGGAGCGGATTGGAAAAGCCATCAGAAAAATGAGCGATACACAGACGATTTGGGCAATCATGTCTAGACCGTTACAGCCGCCCAGCACCGTGACCCCGCCTTTGACCAGCAGCACATCGCGCCCGCGAACATCCACCGGAACCCCCAGGATGCTGACCCAGAAGGCAGCGATTCTGGCGGTCAAGAGACTCAAGGGCTCCTCGGGTAAACTGCGGTTGATCAAGGCAAAAGCCGGCAACATGAACAGGCAGATCAAGGTTTGCTTAAATTTAAAAATCTCCCTCAAGGGAAGAGCAATCAGTAAGAGAGCTAAGCCTGCGATCGGCGCCATGAAGTAGAGCAGGCCGTCCCAGAACTGGATCGTTGCTGTGCGCGAGACCACCCAGAGGATCAGCCCGCTTCCCAGCAGCAATCCCAGCCGGCCAGGACGTGGCTCCAGGGTCTCAATCAGATCTTCCATGCAGATCAGCGCCCCACCCCAGACCAGCAGTGCAAACACACCGACGTGGGGATTCTGGCTGCTGGTGAAGATCGCCACGTTCTGGGTGGCCAGCGCCGCAGCCAGCAGCAGCCAGAGGTTGCGGGGCGTGGCAGGGGGGATCGGCGGGATCTGCTGAACAAGCCAGCGTCGTGATCCTTCTGGAAGCTTGAGCCACTGGCTCTCCAGAAAGCGGAGAAGCGTCTGTTTGGGAGTGGAGGTCATCGCAAGGCCGGGTCGGGCAGGCTCGGCTGAAGGCCAGTTTGCCGGTTGGGGAGGCGTTCGGGTCGGTATTCGGGCACGAGGCGCCTCAGCAGCGCCGACGTGGCGGCGTCATCCCAGCGGGCGGAGGCCTGAGAGAGGGCCTCCACCAGACTCTGGAGATCCTGGCTGGGGTGCATGGGCTCGCTGGCACGCCGGATCAGCGGGTGTTGGGTGGGGTGATCATCACTGTTGATGAGCAACTCTTCGTATAGCTTCTCACCCGGCCGCAGACCGGTGTACTGGATCGCGATATCGCCATCGGGATTGTGCTCATCACGCACCCGCAGGCCTGAAAGCTCGATCATCTGCCGGGCCAGGTCGGCGATGCGTACAGGATCGCCCATGTCGAGCAGGAAAAGTTCGCCACCCTTTGCCATCCCACTGGCCTGAAGCACAAGCTGCACAGCCTCAGGAATGGTCATGAAATAGCGGGTGATGGCGGGATGGGTCACCGTCACAGGACCACCGGCTGCGATCTGGCGATGGAACAGCGGTATCACCGAGCCGGAGGAGCCGAGAACATTCCCGAATCGAACCATGGCCAGGACGGGTCCGCTGCCCTGGGCTGCTATCTCGCAGGCGGCGGCCTGGATCAGCAATTCGCAGACCCGTTTGCTGGCCCCCATGGCATTGGTGGGTCGCACAGCTTTGTCGGTGGAGATCAGGGTGAGGTGTTGGATGTCGGCCAGGCGAGCAGCTTGAATCACAGCTCGAGTCGATTGAACGTTGTTGGCTACTCCGGCGCAGAGATTGGCTTCCACCATGGGAACATGCTTGTAGGCCGCAGCATGGAAAATGGTGGCCACCTTGTGCTCGCGACAGAGCTGGGTGATTCTGCTGGCCTGAGCGGCATCACCGAGAATGGGAATCAGATCTGTGGCTGGCGAATGTTGGCCGCGCCGGGATCGCAACTCATGGTTGATGGTGTAGAGGGCATATTCATTGCGCTCCAGCATCAACAATTTGCTGGCCCCCAGCTCCATGATCTGGCGGCATAGTTCGCTGCCGATGGAGCCGCCAGCCCCGGTCACCAGCACCGCTTTGCCACTCACGCAGGCTCCCAGCAGCTCGGGTTCCGGGTTCGAGGGCTCACGACCCAGCAGATCTTCGATCGAGACGGCCTGGAGGTCGGTGACAATGCGCTGGCCACTGGCCAGTTGGGCCAGGGATGGAATCGACAACACCGTCAGCCCCTGGTGGGTCAGTTGATCGACAAGCAGCCGCTTGCGCTTGCGTGAGATGGAGGGCAGGGCGAGCAGCACCTGGCGGATGCCGTGACGTTGGATCAGGGTCGTCAGTTGGCTTGGGTTTTCGATGCTCAGTCGTTGCAGGGTCCGTCCGTGCAGGAGGGTGTCGTCATCAAGAAACGCCACAATTCGGAAGCGGGGATCATGACGCAGGGCCAGTAGCAGGCCCAGACCGGAAGAGCCTGCTCCATAGATCAACGTGGGGATGGCCGAGTCAGGGTGGCCGGGCTGGATATGGCGTCGCTCCAGTTGGCGAATCAACAGATCACGCAAGACGATGCGGCTGGCGATCGCGCTGCCGGTGAAGAGCAGCCAGTAAAGGATCCAGAATGATCGTGGCGGTTGAGCCCCACCGATCATGGTGCTGATCAGCAGCAGAATCATCACCATCCCGGCGGTACGGGGGATCAGTCCGTAGAGCGAATGACTGCCCGCAAAGCGGGTCAGTCCCCGGTACCAGCCGCTGAAAAAGAGCACGGGCAGACCCGTGCAGACAGCCAGGGGCAGCAGGTGCCTGGATTTCTGGAGGGCACTGATCAAGGTTTCGGTGTCCTGAAGCCTGAGGAAAAAGGCGCCCAGGAAGCAGACAACGATCAACAGGCCATCAAAAGCGAGCATCGTCATGCGCCGCAGCAGGACCTGACGCTGAACGGAGCGGAGCACAGTGAGCTGCTGCATCAGGCGTCCTGCTTCCGGAGGCGGATGGCGAAGAAGGACTGATGGCCTGCCAAGCAGGTGGCCCGGTGATTTTGTTCCCCAACAGCAAAATGTTGCTCAAGCAAGTCGAAACAGCCGACAACGTGAGCCAGGCTTAAGGGGCCGAATCGATGGGTCCTGGCCAGCATGTGATCGCTTCTTTGTTGCGCGTAGCTGTGCTCCCGCACGGCGATCGGGATCGATTTGTCGGAGACAATCTCGGTTGAGTCTGCCGGTGTCAGGGGGCCAGCAACGGCGGGGCGCGACCAGCGGGGTTGTTTGCGGATCGGTTGCGTCACCATCGTCCAGGCAGAGATGAAGTGATCGAGTCGGGGCGAACGAAGAAGGGGCTGGGGACTCGCTGATGGTTGTCTGGAAGGCTGGCGTGAGGCGGCCCGTCATGGTGGCCCTGCCGGGAGGCGATCTGGATTGGGGTGCTGGCGGTTCTGGAATTGGGGATCAGCACGCGGCAGAGATCGGGCAGCAGGCAATTGCTCACTGAACCCAATCCTAACGTGGATATCCTTTACTCTACAGTGATTCCTGGCTGGCGGGCCGCTGATGCGATCGCCTCGCCAAACCCCAGGGCCTGACCTTTTTCCAGGCCTGCCGCCAGGCTCAGTTCCAGTGCTGCCAGGGTCAGAAGCCCGACCGGCCCCAGCAGCAGCAGAGCCAGGGCCAGAGCGGCGCTGGCCAGGGTGTAAAGGATCGCCACGCGCCGATGGCTCCAGCCGGCCTGGTGCAGCCGCTGATAGAGATGCAACCGGTGCGCCTGGAACACCGGTTGGCCGGCCGCCAGCCTGCGCAGCACGCAAACCAGGGGATCCGCCAACAGGGGAAGGGCGGCGACCAGCAGCGCCAGCGATGCCCTTGAGTCGGGCTGCTGCAGGAGGAGGCCGGCATAGACCGCGCCAATCCAGGTGCTGCCCACATCTCCCATGAACACCCGGGCCGGGCTCCAGTTCCAGGCCAGAAAGCCCAGCAGAGCCCCCGCCAGAGGTGCCAGCGGAGCTCCACCCGGCAAGGCCGCCAGCAGGCTGAAAAGCACCACGCCGCAACCCGCCACCAGGCCATCCAGGCCATCCATGAAGTTGACGAAGTTGATCACCGCGGTGATCGCCACCACCACCAGCGGCCATGTCCAGGGCGGCAACGGGGTCTGGGCCACCGCCAGCAGGGCGATCGCGGTCAGCAGTTGGGCCCCGTAGCGCCAGGCTGCTGACAGGTTCAGGCGATCGTCGAGCAGTCCCACCACCGCCAGGGGACAGCACAGCAGAGGCACCTGGGCCGCCGCTCCATGGCCGAACCAGGCCGTCAGCAGGCTGCCGACCAGCACGAACGCCACGCCCCCACCCCGCGGGGTGGCGCGCTGATGGGAGCTGCGGGCGTTGGGGTGATCCACCAGTCCACGCTGCAGCCAGGGCATCAGGGCCGCCACCAGCAGCCAGCTCAGCAGCCCGGCCAGCAGGAAGGCAGCGAACGGGGCCAGGCTGGGGGGCGGAAACGGGGGCATGGCGGGCCGGAGGGGAAAGGTCACTCGCCAGGGAAAGACTGGCCGAGGGCGAGGGGAGCCACCGGGAAGGGTTGGGGACTCTCGCCCAGCAGACGGTGGGCGGGAAGGAAGTCCGCCAGGTCGGCCTGGGTGCGCTGCATCGCCTCGAAGGACTTCGGGGAGAGCAGCAGCAGCGGGTTCGCCAGCCAGAGCAGCAGCCTCGGAGGCAGTGCCAGGAAGCGGCAGCGCCGGGCCGGGTCCCCGGGCGGGGTCGCCCCCCGGAGTCGTTCCAGCATCGACCCATAGCTGAGACTCTCGTCGCCGCCGATGGGCAGCACGGCAGGCCATGCGTTGCCGGCACCCTCCCGCTCCAGCTCGCTGCTCACCTGCAGCGCCACGGCCGCCAGCTGGCGGGCATGGATCGGCTGGCGCAGCCCGCTGCGGGCCGGCACGGGCAGGAGGGGCAGACGACGCATCAATCCCAGCAGCCGGCTGAGGTTGCGATCGCCGTACCCCCCCGCCTGGCCGTAGATCAGGGTGGGCGCCAGGATCCGGCAGGGCACACCCAGGCCGGCACAGCTCTCGAGCAGGCTCTCCTCCGAAGCCCGCAGCCGGCGGACCAGATCCCGATCGAAGCCATTGGCCGCGTAGCGCTTGGTGACGGCCGACGAGGAGGAGCAGGCCACCAGGCTGCGCAGCCCGCGCAGGCGATCGGCATGGCTCCGCCGCAGCGTGGCCAGAAAGGGCGCCAGATGCCAGATCGGCGCGAAGCTGATCCAGCGCTGATCCCCCTCGCCGGGGTTGAAGCTGGCGGGCTCGCAGAGATCCACCGCCAGGAAGCCACGGTCTGCGGCCAGGCCTGAGGGCCAGCGGGGCTCCCGGCGGCCGACCGCCAGCAGCGGCCCGGCTCCGGCCGCCGCCATCAGGGCCGCGCCGCTTGGGGTGCCGGCTCCAAACAGCAGCAGCCGGCTCATTGCTGCACCAGGCTCAGCAGACGCTGCCCGTAGCGGAGCAGGAACGGCAGCGGCCAGGCGGCGCCAAAGGCCCGTCGGTAGGCCCGGCGCACTTCCCGCAGTCGTCGACGGGTCTGCAGGCCGCTGACGCCACCGCTTCCCATCCCCACCAGTTCCAGATCCAGCCGCTCCACCCGTAGATCCGGGAAGGCCGAGAGCCTCAGGAAGTGGTCGAGATCGGCTGAGAGGCGGAAGCCCTCGGCATAGCTCGGCAGGCGTTGTCGGGCCCCAGGACCGATGGCGGTGGCCTGGTGGGGAGGCGTGCTGCCGAGCCAGAGGGAGCGCCGGTAGGAGTGCCGCCAACGGAAGACGCTCGGGCGCCCGTTCTCATAACGACCGCGGCAGACCACCAGATCGGGCTCCCGCTCCTGGTCGCAGAGCTCGGTCAGCCGCGCCGCCAGGGTTTCCAGCACCGTCGGAGCGGCCGCCCAGTCATCGCTGCCCCAGAACAGCAGCCAGGCCTCTGGATCGGCCTCGGCCGCCCCCTGGTTCATGGCGCCGAAGATGCCGGGCTGTCCGGGATCCTGCCCGCTCCAGCGCAGGCGGTCATCCTCCTGGCAGAGCCGCTCCAGGCTGGCCCGGTGTGAGGCGGAGCTGGGGCCGTCGATGAAGGACAGTCGCCAGTGGGGCCAGCTCTGCTGCTGCAGGGAGCGCACCAGTCGGGGCAGGATCGCTTCGGAGTTCAGGGTCGGCACCACCACCTCAATGCGTGGCTGGCAGGTCGCGGCGGGCCCCTCAGCCATGGCGACGGATCACGGTGTCCTCCAACACCAGCAGATCCATGCGGGTGCGCAGGAAGCAATCCAGCGCCTGGCTGGGGTTGCAGACGATCGGCTCGTTCTCATTGAAGGAGGTGTTCAGCACCATCGGCACCCCTGTGCGTGCGGCGAAGGCCCGGATCAGGCGGTAGTAGCGACCGTTGGCCGCCTCGCTGACGGTCTGAAGGCGGCCGCTGCCATCCACGTGGGTGACGGCGGGGATCAGGGGCCTCTTCTCGGGGCGGATCGGGTACACCTGCATCATGAAGGGCACCTCCCCGTCCAGTTCAAACCACTCGGGCACGGCCTCCCGCAGCACCGAGGGGGCGAAGGGCCGAAACGACTCGCGTCGTTTGATCTTGAGGTTGAGGATGTCCTTCATGTCGGCCCGGCGAGGATCGCCGAGGATCGAGCGGTGGCCGAGGGCCCGCGGGCCCCATTCCATCCTTCCCTCGAACCAGCCGATCACCAGTCCCTGGCTGATCGCCTCCGCCACCTGCTCGCAGAGCACCTCCTCCGGCAGGCGCTCCAGGCTGCAGTGCGCCTCCTCCAGGGCTGAGCGGGTGGCGGGATCGGCCAGCAGGCTGGCCACCTCGCCCTCCCTGGCCCCCGTGCCCAGGTAGGCGTTGGCCATCGGCGCGCAGCGGCTGCCGCCGAGCCGGTGCCACACCTCCAGGGCCGCCCCCAGGGCTCCGCCGGCATCACCCGCCGCCGCCTGCACAAACACCTCCCGGAAGGGCGTGGCGAGGGTCACCTTGCCGTTGGCCACGGAATTGGCGCCGCAGCCCCCGGCGATGCACAGCTGATCGACGGGCTGGGCGGCGTGCAGGGCCCGCAGCAGATGGAAGAAGGCCTCCTCGTACATCGCCTGGGCCGAACGGGCGATGTCCCTGTGCCGCTGCTCCAGGGGCTCCTCGGAGCGTCGAGCCGGCCCCAGCAGATCCTCCAGGGCAGGGGCCCAGTGCTGCCCCACCACCGGCTCCCCATGGCTCCACTGGTGGGGCAGGCGTTCGGTGGCATGGCGGAAATAGCGCAGATCCAGCGCGAAGGTCCCGTCGGGCTGGAGCCGGACGATCTGGCGCATCGCGTCCAGCTGGCTGGGGGTGCCGTAGGGGGCTAACCCCATCACCTTGTATTCGTCGCCGTAATGGGGGAAGCCCAGGTACTGGGTGATCGCCGTGTAGAAGGCCCCCAGAGAATGGGGGAACCAGATCTGGCCGTTCAGATCGAGCCGGGTCCCCTCACCGAAACCCCAGGCGCCGCTGGCGAAGTCACCGAATCCATCCACCGAGACCACCGCGGCTCGCGGGAAGGGAGAGGCGTAGAAGGCGGAGGCCAGATGGGCCCGGTGGTGCTCGACGAAGTGAAGCTCGGCACGGATCTCCTGGCCCGGGAAGCCGCCGGCCAGCTGGGAGGCCAGATCGGCCCGCTCCCGTTTGTTGCGCCAGCGCTGCAGGAGGAAGCGGGGATCCGGACGATTGCGCAGGGTGTAGGCGATCTTGCGCAGCCGGTGGGCTCCCGGCTGGCTGTTGATGGCCACATGGTCAACGTCGCTCAGGCTGACGCCCGCATCGGCCAGGCACCAGGCGATGGCCTGGCTGGGGAATCCGGCCCAGTGCTTGAGGCGGCGAAAGCGCTCCTCCTCCGCTGCCGCCACAATCTGGCCGTCGCGGATCAGCGCCGCCGCGGCGTCGGCATGGAAGGCGTTGATGCCGAGGATCAGGGTCATGGAGCGAGGGAGGGGCGGCGGGAGCAGCGGTATCGGAAATTGCGATTCAGGAAAGCAGCGCTGCGGCCGCCATGGCGGCCGCAGCGGCCAGAGCGGCACCCGGCGGGGCGCCGGCGCTCCTCAGTCCCCGCCAGCCTCGCTGGCGTCGCCACTGGGTTCCAGCAGCAAGAGGCTGAGCAGCAGCTCCGCGTAGAGGCGCTGGAAGGCGTAATACCAACCGCGCCAGCCGTCGAGGAGGCCGCCGCGCAGCACCAGGCAGTAGGGGAGCACCAGCAGGGGCATCAACCATCGCCGCCGTCGCCAACGGTCGAAACGGCCCAGGTTTTGCAGGGGCGTGTTGCGCAGTTTGTCCAGCTCCTGGCGCAGATAACGCTGCTGGGAGGCCAGCCAGCGATCGAGCGGTTTGCGGTCGTCATGCAGGATCGGCGCGGGGAAGAGACCCAGGGGCCCCGCCACGCACACCCGATGGCCATGGCCATCGTCGTGATACTCGGCCCGTTCCGGCCGGTAGAGACACACCCGTGGCGGCAGCATGCTGCCCCGGATGGGGCGGCCGGCGATGCAGTAGCGCAGGGGCACCCGCCAGCCGGCCTGGGGGGCCTGCGGGTCGAAACCGGCCAGCGCCACCAGGAAGGACCGGCTGAGAACGTAATCGGCATCCAGGCTGAGCACCCAGGCGCTGCGGATCTGGGCCAGGCCGAAGTTGCACTGGCGCGCGAACGAGTCGAAGGGACGGTGCAGCACCTCTGCCTGGGGACAGATCCGGGCGATCGCCTCCAGGGTCCCGTCCCGGCTGCCGCTGTCGATCACCACCACCCGCTCCGCCCAGAGCAGGGCCGCCAGGGTTCGCTCGATGTTGGCGATCTCGTCGCAACAGATCACCAGGGGCGTGATCGCCCGGCCGACCGCCTCGGGAATCGCGGGGCTCCCCTCAGCCATGGGCGTGCAGGATCTGCTCATACCCCGCGATCATGCGCCCGGCGAGGCCGGGCCAGCCGTAGCGCTCCTCCGCCAGCCGGCGCGCCGCCTGGGCCAGGGGAGCGCGCGGCCGCTCCAGGGCCGTGCTCAGGCTCTCCGCCAGCTGGGGAGGATCGACGGAGCTCAGCAAGCCGGCCCCGGCTTCGGCCACCGCCGCCGCCAGCCCCACGGCGGGGGAGAGGAGCACGGGGGTGGCAGCCGCCAGGGCTTCGGCGACGGCGATGCCGAAGTTCTCGGCGGACGAGGGAAGCACGAACCAGTCGCAGCCCTGCAGCAGCAGATCCTTGCGTTCGCCGCTGACAAAGCCCAGCCAGTGGCAGCGGTGGGCGATGGCCAGGCGCTCCGCCAGCCCTCGCAACTCCTGCTCATAGGCCGGTTCGCCGCTGCCGGCGATCAGCAGTTGCCAGGGCCTCTGGGGCTGGTTCCGCTGCAGCAGGGCGAGGGCCTCCAGCAGCCGTTCGAGACCTTTCTTCGGGTGGAGGCGGGAGAGAAAGAGCAGGCGCGGCACGCCGGCCTCGAGTGCGGGAAGCGCTTGAGCCAATCTCGCCCTGGCGTCCTCCCTGAGCGTCGGCAGGCTGACCCCGAGGGGCAGGTCCAGCACGGGAGGATGCAGCCTCAGGCGCGCGAAGTCGGCGGCCTCCATCGGCGATGTGGCCTGCAGGGCGGCGGCGCCATCGAGGTTGCGCCGCTCGATCAGGGCGAGGTAAAGCCGCTTGCGCCAGGCGCTCTGGCTCAGGCTCCAGGGCTGCAGGTGGCCCAGGCAGTGGATCAGGTAGGGGGTGCCCCTGGCCCGGGCGATCGCCATGCCCCGGCTGGCCGGCCAGGAGAAGAGGGAATGGACATGGAGCAGATCCCATTCGTGCAGATGCCGCTTCAGCCAGCGGGCCAGGGCTGGGGCATAGGCGAATTCCCGCAGCGGTCGCAACGGTGGGCTCCAGCGGGGGAAGAGCTGAACGGGGATGCCCCGGTGCTCGATCCAGCGGCCGGTGGGCTCCTGCATCAGCGTCGGCCCATCGTCGTTGCTGGCCACCAGGGCGGCTCTCAGGCCAGCGGCCCGTTGCGCCGCCACCATGGCCAGGGCGGCCTCGCTGGGGCCTCCGCGGCTGGGGCCGATCGACGGGATGAGATGGAGAACCTTCAGGATCGGGAGACGCCGGAGGGCTCCGGGGCCGGGAGGGCGGATGCGCTGACTGCCGGGAGATGCTCCGCCAGCTGGCGCTGCTCCCGCAGGTGGGCCTGAATCACGGGGGGAGCGGCCAGGATGAAACCGGCACTGAGCCCGAGGATGATCAAGACAAAGGGGTCGCCGTACACCTGGCTGGCTGAGGCGAAGTTCAGCACATTGGCCGCCAGGAAGGCGAGCAGGCCCAGGTTCAGCAGGCCATAGGAGGGTGGCGCGTAGCGCAGCTGTCCGACGATGCGGATGAAGAGTTGGATGAGCAGGCCGATCGTCACGAGCATCAGCAGGAAGCCGGCGGCGCCCAGCTCAAAGATGATCTTGGCCAGCCCCCCTTCGCCGGCCCCGAAATTGCCCTGGGCCCCCTGGCCCAGACTGGCGGCTCCCTGCGCGACCGCTCCCACCCCCGAGCCAATCACACCGGAGGCCTGCAGGGCGATGTTGGCCGTGGCGCCGCCAAACGTGACCAGCCGCGTGTAGAGATCGCCCCAGACAGTCAGGGCGCGATCAAGAAAGGCTCCTGAGGTGCCGCCACTGACAGGATTGACGCCCAGCGACACCAGAAGGTAAAGGAAGGCCACCCCCCCGAAAACACCGGCAACCACGCTGCCGCGCACTTTGGAATCACCTCTCCAGGCGATCAGCAGGCTGAACGAGGCCAGAAAAGCTGCAATCATGGCCACCGCCTTGCGCCGCCCCGTCAAGCTGGCGATCACCATCAGGGTGATCACCAGCGCCGAGCCAATGGCGATCGGCAAGGGCTTGCGGCGCTGGACCGCCAGGATGAAGATGAAGCAGGCACAGGTGGCCAGATGCCAGCCGGCCACTTCACTGCTGCGCCAGAAACCCGTGTACCCCTGCACGTAGCCAACACCTTCCACCAGGATCTGCACGCCCCCGGTGACCTCTTCGAAGAGGGTCCCCTGGTATCCCTGATAGGACAGAAACAGGGTGAAGGCAAAGAGCAAGGCGAGGACGATATAAACCTGGAAGAACCGTTGGACTTCGGCGGGCTTGAGCCCAAATTGAAAGCCGAGCCACATGGTGATCAGTGGCGCTGAGTAGAAGCCAATCCCGATCAGGGTGTGATACCAGGAGCTCAGGGTCAGCAGTGAGTTGAGGGTCTGCAGGATCAGCAGGGCGACAAACAGGTTGACCACTGAGATCAGCTGTTGTTGGCCGCTGAAAAGCTGAGGTAGGTTGATCTGGCCAATGCGGTTATAGAGAATTACGGCGGTGAGCAAGATGCCGATCAGCACAAGCCCCACATACAAAGCCGGTTGATTGGGGGCGATCTTGCGCAGTGGATCCTGGGCGAAGCCGATGACCACGCAATACACCACCGCTTCTCGCCATTTGCCGTCCCCCAGGTAAATCAACAGGGGAATGAACAGCACCACCAACAACAGGACGTTCATCGCTCAGTCCGGCAGGGGGGCTCCAGGGTAAAGCTGACGCCACGATTGCCTGATCGTCGCACGGGCCACCCGGTTGGCCGCGTGGGCTTCGATCCAGTCACGGGCCCCGGCACCCAGCCGCTGCCGCCGTTGCCGATCGCCGCAGACCGCCGCGATCGCCGCGGCCATGGCCTCAGGGCTCGCGGCGCTGAACAGGCCGGTTTGCTCCGCCAGCACGAACTCCTCCGGTCCGCCGCAGCGGGTGCTGACCACCGGGCAGCCGCAGGCCATGGCTTCCAGCGCCGCGATGCAGAGCCCCTCCTGATGGGAGGGAATCACAAACAGGTCCCAGCCCTGGATCACCTCCGCCAGGTTGTCGGTCTCCAGGCGTGGGTGGCGCAGCACCCGATCCTCCAGCGCCAGAGCCTTGATCAGCGGGTCGAGGAAAGGGGCTTCGCCCTCCCCGGTGAGCTCCAGACGCACCGGCTGTCCCTGATCGCGCAGCAGGGCCACCGCCTCCAGCAGCAGGGAGATGCGCTTGCGCGGGTCGCTGTAGCGTCCGCTGAACCCGATCGTCCAGGGCCGCAGCCGCGCTGCCTTCGGCTGGAAGGGGCCGCCATCGACCGGACGGATCAGCACCCCGTCCATGGCGCGGCCGGCGATTCTCTCCAGGGCTCGGGCGGTGTAATGACTGATGCAGAGGATGCGACCACCCGGTGCCCGCAGGATCTGGCGTTCCAGCCGCTTCAGCCGGGGGGCGTTGACCAGGCGATCCAGCACTCGGCGCTTCAACGGGAAGGACCGCACCCGATCGGCCCGATCCTCCTGCCAGGGGGTGCCGAGCCAGAGCAGGAAGGGCAGCTTGAGGCTGGCGTAGGGGGCGGCGCAGAGGGGATTGCCGCTCACGGCCAGGTGGAAGTCGCAGTCGGCGATCAGGGCGCGCCAGGCGGGGCTCGACCGGTAGTGGGTGAATTCCAGCTCCGGCAGCCAGGCGCCGAGGGCATGGCCCTCCCAGCGGCCGTAGGCGCCCTCCAACCGCCGCTGACCCGGCCGCCGGCCCCGAAGCCACTGGCCCGCGGGCACGGAGAGTTCCGGAGACAGGCTCCAGGGTTCATACCAGGCCAGCACCGGATCGATGCCCCAGCCCTCGAGCTGTTCGCACAGCCAGATCGTTTTGGAGGCCACACCCCCCAGGTGGGGGCGCAGGGTGCTGATCAAGGCGCGGCGACGTCGGCTCATTCCGGCAGCACCATGGTCTGGCGCAGCGCCTGCAGCACCCCATCCCGCGCCTGGTCCACCCCGAAGCGCTCCAGCACGAGCGCCTTGGCGGCTGCCCCCATCCGCGCCGCGGCGGCCGGATCGGCCGCCATCGCCCGCAGAGCCCCGGCCAGGGCCTCCACATCCCGGCAGGGGAACACCGCGCCGCTGTGGCCGGGGATGACCAGATCCTCCGCGCAGCCCACCTGGTCGCTGACGACCGCCGGCAGGCCGCAGGCCATGGCCTCATTCACCACCAGTCCCCAGGTTTCGCCGCGGTCGGAGGGAAGCACCAGGGCGTCGCCGGCCCCGTAGGCCGCGGCCATCTCGCCCTGGTTGAGAAAGCCGCTGAAACTCACTGGCAGGCTCCAGCGCTCGGCCATCCGGCGGCAATCCGCTTCCAACTCGCCGCTGCCCACCACCAGCAGATGCAAGGCTGGCGCCGTGGGATCGGCGACCAGCCGGCGCAGGGCCGCCAGCAGATCCAGCGGATGCTTCTTGGCCTGCAGCTTGCCGGCGAACAGGAAACAGAAGGCCTCGGCCGGGATGCCCCAGCGGGCTCGCAGCTCCTGCCGGCGGGGCCGCAGCGCAGCGGCTTGGTTGATGAAAAAGGCGTTGTCCACGAAGTGCGGGCAGGCGAAGCGTCGATGCTCCTGGCTGCCGTTGGCTTGGTAGAAGCGGGTGTTGGCCGCTCCGACGGGCAGGCAGGCGGCCGTTTGGCTGACCAGGAAGCGATGCAGCAGGCGCACCGGCCAGCGACGGCGGGGCAGATCGCCGGAATCCCCCCGCAGCAGGATGGGCAGGTGGAGCCGCCAGGCGGCCAGAAACAGCTGCAGCAGGCCTTCCACCTGCCAGCCGGTGATCAGCACCGCGTCGGGCGGTCGGTCGCCCCCGAGCAGCTCGCGCCCCGGGTGGCGCAGGCGGAGCCCCCGGAAGCCCTGGCCCAGCCCGGCCCCGCGGCTGGAGGCCGCCCGGCGCCAGCGGTACCCGTCCAGCAGGGGCACATCCCAGTCGAAGGCCACCCCGAATCCCTCCCCCTGCTGGGTCGCATCCGGCAGGGTGAGGAACAACACCTCCAGGTCGAGATCCGGGCAGCACGCCAGGGCCCGGAACAGCGGGACCTGGTACTGGATCGGGTGGGTGGTGGCGATCAGCAGCCGCGGACGACCCGGGGGCATCAGCTTCGGCCCCTGTTGATGCAGGCGCAGGGCCCAGAACAGGCCGCGCAGTTCGGCGGTGAGGGTGAGGGGGATCCACCAGGGTCGGCGCAGATGGTGGCGGCTGCGGATCGAGCCCAGCAGCTGTTGGGCGCTGCGCGCCAGGGCGGCGGGCAGGGGCTGGGTGCGCAGCAGGAAGTAGTAGCGACCGACGCTGTGGTCGGGGCGAATCGTCGTGAGGTGCTGGCCGAAGCTGCGGGTGCCTCCGCGCTCGGCCTTGAGATGGTGGATCAGGGCGGTGGGCTCATAGGCGATGGCCTGGCCCGCCTGCCGCCACCGGTGAGCGAATTCCGCCTCAAAGCGATAGGCAACGCGCACGAAATTGCGATCGAAGCCCCCGAGCTCCAGGGCCTGCCTGCGGGGCAGGCTGAAGTTGCAGCCGATGAACTCGTCGGCCGCGCAGGCCTGCAGGCTGTTGAACGAGAAGGGGGCCCCCGGCGGATCCGGCTCGCCGTGATGCCAGGGCTGGAGAACCCGGCCGGCGATCAGTGCTCCGGGATGGCGGATCCCCGCCGCCAGGTGGGCCGTCAGCAGGTCGGGGTCGGGAATGATGTCGTCATCGACGAACAGAACCCGCTCTCCCCGCGCCTCGAGCAGCAGACGGTTCATGGCCGCCGTCGTGGAGGCTGGAAACTGACGCAGCCAGCGGAGCTGGCCCCCTCGCTGCCAGGCCTCCAGCTGTCGCTCGGTGGCGCGCTCATGGTCAACGGTCTGGTCGACGATCAGCAGCTCCCAGTCGTCGTTGCTGCCGGGAGCCTTCTCCAGGGCCAGCAGGCCCCGCACCGTGTCGAGGAGCACCTGCTCCCGGCCGAAGGTGGCGATGGCGACGCTCAGCTTCACGCCGAACCTCCGGTTCCACCCGGCAGGCGCGAGGCGGCATGGCGGAGGAAGGCGAGCGGCGAGCCCACCAGGCCCTGCCCCAGCCGTTGCATGCCCTCCCCCAGACGCCGCTGGCGCAGCGCTTCGATGCCCTGGTGAAAACGGCAGCGGGCGCTGTAGGCCCGCAGCTCCCGCTCGCAGCGCGCCGGATCCAGGCCGCCCGCCTGCCAGTAGCGCCGCGACACCCGGGCTTGCTCCTCCAGGAAACGGGGCCGCTGGGCGCTGGTCTTGGCGTCGGCATGCAGACGGAAGGCGCTCAGGGGACGCTCCAGAATCTCGATCCGGCAGTCCGGCAGGGCCAGGATGCGGCAGTAAAGGTCGTAATCCATCACGTAGTGCAGGGAGGCATCCAGACCGCCGCTGGCTCTCCAGGCCCGGGCGGAAAAGAAGCTGCAGGGTTGGTGGTAGAGGAAGTCTTCCCGCCAGAACCGCAGACAGTCCGGCCAGCGCTGGCCCCCGGGGCGGAAATGGCCCACCGGTCGGGCCGGGTTGTCGGTGAAGGGGAGGTCTTCGCCGAGGATCAGATCAGCGCCGCTGGCCAGCCAGCGCTCCGCCACGGCGTGCAGGGCGCCCGGTCGCAGCAGATCGTCGGAATTGAGCCAATTCATCAGCACGCCATCGGCCCGGGCGAACCCTTTGCGCAGGGCGTCGCTCTGGCCCTGGTCGGGTTCGCTCACCCACCAGTCGAGATGGGCGGCGTAGCGCTGGATCACCGCCACCGAGTCGTCGCGGCTGCCGCCGTCGACGACGATGTACTGCAGATTGGGATAGCGCTGATCGAGTACCGATTCGATCGTCTCCGCCAGGAAGCGACCCTGTTGAAAGGACGGGGTGACGAGAGTGATCCGTGGCAGGGGCTCCGTCATCCCTCCAGCCTCACGCGCCGCGCCTGGATCTCGCCGCGCAGCGCCGCCAGGCTGAGCAGCCACTGACGGGGATCCGGGGTGAAGAGTCGCAGGCCCCGGATCAGGAACTGGCGGCCCACCTCCAGGGGATGGCCCAGCTGGGAGGGTTCGCCCGTGCGGATGCGATCCAACAGGATGCCGCTGCGTTTGATGCCATGCACCAGCCGCAGGATGTAGCCATAGCGCACCCGTGCCGCCGGCATCAGGTGCAGCAGCCGCAGGCTCGGTTCATAGGCCAGGGCCAGGCCCAGCTCCGGGGCGCAGCGGGCCATGTCCGTATCGCCACAGCTGGCCAGAGCCTGGCCGCGGCGATCGAGGCAGCGCCGGCGCGGATCGGCGGCGACCCGGGTGTAGTGGCGAGCGACGCTGCGGCGGATCACCATGCCCGCTCCGATCGGTTCCCAGGGGCCCACCTGGTTGTAGATCAGGGCCTGGATCGGTCGCTCGCCGAAGTTGCGGATGCCCAGGAGGTTGAGATGGGGCAGCAGCCAGCGCGGCGGTGGCACCTCAAACTCACCCTCCAGCACCCCTCCGGCGGCTCCCACCCTGGGCTCGGCATCCAGGAAGGCCAGGGCCCGGCGGAGGTAGTCCGGTGCCAGAACGTTGTCATCGTCGACGAACACCAGGATGTCGCCCTGGGCCGCGGTGATGCCCGCCAGCCGGGCCGGCGTGAGCCCGAGTTCGCTTTCCTGGAGCAGGCGCAGGCTGGTGGCTCCGGCCGCTTGGAAGGTGTCGAGGCTGAGGGGGGGGCTGCTGGCGTTGTCGATCACCAGCAGCTCCCACTGGTTGCGATCAAGGGTCTGGGCGGCAAGCCCCCGCAAGCAACGATCAAGTCGGCCCGGATGGGGGTTGTGGGTGCAGAGCAGTACGGAGATCCGGATCATGGGCGGGGCTGCCGCAGGCGGCGCAGCACGGGCTGCAGCTGGCCGTAGAATGCGGCCGGGCTGAGCTGGGTTTCCCAGAGACGGCGATTGGCGAACTGCAGCTGGCGCAGCTGCTCATTGCTGTGGCGTTGATGGTGCTCGAGAATCAATTCTGCGGCTCTTCCAGCCTTGGATTTGGGAATGATAAGGCAGTGCCTTTCATAATCGATACTCTCCTCCAGCGGCCAGCGCAAATCGGTATCCACAACCACCGGGATCCGGCCCAGGCAGAGGGTCTCGTAGAAGCGGATCGCGTAATTCTCAGTACCGCGACAGCAGACGCTGTAGAGGCTTCGATGCAGGCTTTCATAAAAGCCTCGCCGGTATTCAGACTGATCGGATTCGA
The DNA here is from genome assembly GCA_044348065.1 of Cyanobium sp. Classification (GTDB taxonomy): domain Bacteria; phylum Cyanobacteriota; class Cyanobacteriia; order PCC-6307; family Cyanobiaceae; genus Cyanobium. The sequence goes on along the minus strand of JBIKTO010000001.1, from coordinate 15,161 downwards.
GCCAGAAGCGACCATCGACAAGTCCTCCCATCGGTCGCAGCCTCAGATCAAACACCAGGCTTGGACAGGCTTGAATGCTGCGTACGACGCGGGCGCGGTGGGCATGTTTCATGTTGGTTCCCAGGCGGCGAGCGATGCGCTCGCTGTCGAGGCCGATGGCATCGAGGTGGCTGAGGGCATAGCGCCCATAATCAAAAAGCCGTGTTTTTGACCAGCGCTGGCCGAAGGGGGCGCACACCCCCCAGAAGCTGACCGTGGGAGCCGCGGCCGCCTCGATCGGGTCGACCCGCCCCTGGCAATACTTTTCCAGATAATCCGGCAGACAATAGGTGTGGGAGTGCACCCTTTCGGTGGGGCCGGCGGCGACAATGGCGGTGTTGAGATAGAGGTAATTGCTCAGCGGCAGCTGCAGATCCCTGGCTGGGTTCGTGAGGTCGCGGGTGATTCCCTCCACCACGATGGGCAGACCGGTGCGACGGGAGAGCTGATCCGCGGCCCGGCAGGCCCGCGCGAAGGCCGCAGCGCTGCCGGTGCCGAAGTATTGATCGCGGTGGCAGATCGGCAGCAGGATCGCTTCGGCCTGCTCAAGGGGAACAAGCCGCAGCGAATCACCCAGATCAATCACCTCACAGCAGCGGTAGAAATCCAGCCGCGCCTGCCGATCTTCACGCACCGGATCATCGCCTGCTGTCAGCAGGTTGCGGGCGAGGCATTGCCAGTCCCGGGCTTCCACACTTGCGAGCCAGGTGGGATCGAAAAAAACGGCTGTCATCGCGGCATCGGAACCATTTACCGCAACCCCGTGCCTTTCGCGGCGATCAGCCCCAGGCGTTCCAGTCGGCCCCTGGCCAGATGCCGCACTCGGCCGTACCAGCGAGGCCACTGGGTGAGCAGCTGGAAGCGCAGATCAAGGCCGGTTTCGCGTTGAAGCTCACCGCAGATCTGCCTGAGGTGCGCATGCAACTCGGCCGTGCGGGCGGCCTGGGCGGCGAGGGCGTGCCATTGCCAGTAGTGAAAGAACAGCGGCTCCGGGATGAAGCGGAACACATGGGGCGTGGCCGAACAGCGCGGCGAGAGCAGGTCCCAGTCCTGCCCGCTGGCCGCTGCGGCGAGCGGCAGCGAAACCTGATCCACGAAGTAGCTGAGTGTAAGGCTGTCGATGCGCCGTTCGAGTTCCGAGCTGTACTGCAGCCACTGCTCGGGCAGGCGGCTCTCCGCTGTCACCGAGACCAGGCCGGAGCAGAAGTAGGGATGGGTTTCGATCCGCGGCGGCTCGCTCTGGTTGCCGAATGCATAGGTGCTCCACATGGAAATTCGCCGACTGGTCGGCTCGAGATCCATGCTTCGATAGAGCGCATCCCAATCCTCCAGAAACGATTCCGGCGTGTCCGCCGCCACCAGGCCGGCGGGAGCTTGCTGGGCCAGCAGCAGGGGTGTGGGATCGCCCAGCAGCACCTGGTCGGCATCCAGAAACACCCGCTGCTCTCCGGCTTCCACATCCAGGAGGGTGAAGAGCTTGTTGTAGGTGAGATGGCGATTCGGCACCGAGCGGGGATCCTCGAGTCGATCGGGAAGCCAGGGGTTGTGGAAGTCAACGATCTCCACCTGGCGCCGCTCCAGGAATTGCCGGGCCTTCGGGCTGCAGGGCGGCAGGTTGGTGGGCCGGTAGGCGCGGATGGCCACCCGATCGCCGCACCAGTGGCGCAGGCTGGCGACCAGGAGCAGCCCATACACCTCAAAGGCGGGGCCATGGGCATTGAGCACGAAGCGAAGCCGCCGCTCAGCCGGGGACGGGGGGCTGGGCGTCATCGGCGTCGCAGGCGTCGGCGCAGCAGGCGCCCCCAGCCCAGGGGACTGGCCAGGTTGATCGTGAGGCGGCGATAGCGGGCCTCCAGCGCGAACTTATCCTCCGCCAGCAGCCGCACCCGCTCCAGGGCCGCCGCGGGGCCCAGCTGCTCCAGTAACACCTGCACCACTTCGGTTTCCATCGGTGCGCGCTGGGCCACGGTCTTGGAGTCGTCGTGAAGACGGTAGGCGCCCAATTCCGCGGGAATCGGCAGCAGGGGCGCCAGTTTCCCCAGCCGCAGCCAGAGATCCAGATCCATGGCGTAATGCAGGTCATGGGCGATGGTGCCCCCGGCCCGCTCGTAGAGCGAGCGGCGGAAGAAGCAGCCCGGCTGGCCGAACCAGGTGTCGGTCCAGGGGCTCAGATCCGCCGCCCGCAGGGGTCGTTCCGGCCCCGGGTAGGGACGCAGCAACGTTCCCGCCGCATCGATCATGCGGCCCCCTCCCACCACCCATTCCGCTTCCGGATGACCGCCCAGAAAGGTGCGCACCACATCCAGAGCACCCGGCAGCAGAAGGTCGTCAGAGTTGATCCAGCCGAGCCATTCCCCCCGGGCCTGGCGGAAGCCTTTGCAGAGGGCATCGCTCTGACCCTGATCCGGCTCCGAGCACCACCAGCTGAGCTGCGCGGCATGGCGTCGAATCACCTGGATCGACTGATCCTGGCTGCCACCGTCCACCACGATCAGCTCGGTGTCCCGCCCGATCTGCGGCAGGAGCGATTCCAGGCACGCCTCCAGATAGGCCCCCTGGTTGAAGGAGGGGATCACAATCGAGAACCTCTTCGTAGGCAGCGGTGCGGACGTCATGGCAGGGCCCCCGTGTGGCGGAGCGCCTCTGCGAAGAGCGTGACATCAACGCTGAAATCCGCGTGCACATCACACCCTATCTGCGGATCGCTTGGTCGGCCGGGTAGCCACCAGTAGTTCCCATCAACACAGGCGGTGATGGAATGAAAGAGATGGGGCTCAATGGCGGGAGAAGGAGTGATTTCCATCACCCTCACGCCGGGCTTGCAATAAAGAACATTCGCCAGACCAGCGCCATGGGGAGCGATCACCCAAGCCGCTTCATGAAAAAGATTGACCTGGTCGAGAAAGCTGCTGTTGCGCAGGCGGATGATCTCGAAGCCGGCTGTTTGCAGCAGGGGCAGGAGTTGATTTTCATTCGTCAATCTGCGTTTGCTGGCATCGGTGCGACTGATGTAGATCTTCCGCTGTTGTGGTGAGGAATCGTGACGGCTCAGCCCCAGGGATTCTTGCAAGTAATCAGGAACCCACGTGGGAATATTCAAGCCTGCACAATAATGGGGAATAAGCATGTATTCGGGTTCATAATGATCACCAATGCCAAGCGGGATGAGCTGGTCGCCCCGAACACCCATGGCTTCGAGGCTCTGGTGCAACTGGGGCTCTATATCAGCCGGAATGAAAAGCCCATCCAGGGCTTCCAGCCAGGGCTGAATCAATTGCAATCGTGGCAGGGATTCCGTTAACCAATGATACCAGGCGAAGGAGGAGGGGTAGGTGATCGTTGCGTACGTTCCCGCCAGGGGTTTGGCCCTCGGGAAACGCCGACGCCTGAAAATTGGATGGCTGGCAAGGGCATCGTCCTGATCGGTATAGGTGAATGCTTCAATGACGCGATTATCCGGGCTGATCACGGTCCCTTCGCGACCGAGAATGCGCGCTTTCCTGAGTCGGTAAAGCGCCGTCGCTCCGCTTACAAGAATTCGCCAGGGAATTGCAGGGCATGGATGGTTCGGGTGCGCTGCTTGCGGCCGTGGTAAGCAGCGGATCTCCTCAGCGTGTTGGTGCCAAACCCCATCGCCGGGTCCCGGACGTAAGCGGACAGGCGCACGCCGCCGACTCTCCTGCAACCAGCCATCCAGATCGCGCACAATCCCCCAGGGAGCACCCGGGAGTAGGGCGTTGGGATGGCGAAAGCAATGGCCGAGGCTCTCAAGCATGGGCATGGCCCCAAGCTGGATAGAGAGTGTTGCCAATCCGTGAGATTGCCCGTGGGCGTTGCCCATGCGATTGCCGTTCAAGAAGCCGGCGATGATGGCACAGGGAAGAGATTGTCACTGGCTTAGTCGCGCTTGCCAACAAGTGCTTCTCCGGCTTGCAATTGCCAAAGCTGAGTGTATAGGCCATTGGCGGCAATCAGCTCCTCGTGGCGTCCCCGCTCGATAATCTGGCCACGATCCATCACACAGATCAGATCAGCTCCCACGATCGTGCTCAAGCGGTGAGCAATCACGAGCACCGTATTTCGTCCCTCGAAACGCTCAATGGCTTGCTGCACCAAGCGCTCGCTTTGGGTGTCCAAGGCACTGGTTGCTTCATCGAGGATCAAGAGATCAGGATTGCGCAGGATCGCTCTGGCCAGAGAAATTCTTTGCCGCTGACCACCACTGAGTCTGTAACCACGCTCCCCGATTAAGGTGTCGTAGCCTTCGGGAAGATTATCGATGAATCCTGCCGCCTGAGCACTCACGGCGGCTGCTTCAATCTGCTCGCGAGTCGCAGCTGGCTGCCCATAGGCAATGTTGCCGGCGATCGTTGTATTCATGAGAAAAGTGTCCTGGCTTACAACTCCAATTCGTTGTTGCCAGCTCGCCAGATTGACCTCACGAAGATTATGGCCATCGATCCGAATGCATCCTGTTGTTGGTTCGTACAGGCCCACCAGTAAATCAGCCACGGAGCTCTTGCCTGCTCCGCTCGGACCGATGAGGGCAATGGTCTGTCCCTTCGGGATGACCAGATCAATGGAATGGAGAGAAGCTGCCAGGTCGGGACCATAGCGCAGCGTTACTTTCTCGAGTCTTATCTCGCGTTCAAACTTGCTGTAGGGGGCTCCTCCTGTGCGGACGAATTGCTTGCCGCTGTCATCAAGGATGGCATTTAATCGGCCGACAGCGGCAGAATTGTTTGCATAGCCGACTGCAATCGTGTTGATGGTGTTGAGTCGGGAGTTCATTCTTTGCAGGGCCAGTACGAATGTCACCAGGCTCGGGATGACGCCGCTCTGGCGGTCGTGAAGTAGAACCAGGCTGAAAATGCTGATAATAGTAACGGCGGCAATCGGCAATATGGTCGATATCGGAGTGATCAGATTTGTGATGAAGGACAATCTGTCGGCGTGTCGAAGCCATTGTTGAAAAAGTCCATCGAGTGATTGGGAAGCTTTGCTCAGCTCGCCGGAGCTATGGATCAGTCGCAGGCCTTGGATATTCTCGGTGACGCGACTGCTCATCTCGACGCCAACCATGGTCATCACCTCCGATGTGTGGCGTAGCCTGGGTAAAATCTGTTGTTGGATGGCTCCCATGAAGACTGCCATGCAGGCTGCAACAATCAGCAGCCAGGGGGAAATTGCGATGAGAATAATAAGATAAACCAGCAGCTGAATCAGGTTGGTCAGCAGGGTATTGGTAAGGCTGATTTGCGTGCTGACTGCAATGCCACCTGTCTGAATGTAGTTGAGGAGGTCGCCAACCCTGAAGCGACAAGCACAGCTGAAGGAGAAAGACAGGGTGCGACGATGCAGCAAGCTGGAAATCTGAGCACTGAGCCGGTTGCCGATAATGCCAGCGCTGACTGAGTTGAGATACATGGTGAGCGCAACAATCACCTGCAGAACCAGGGCGAATCCAATCAGCAGCACAAACAAGATGCCCTGGCCGCTGTTCGAGTTGATCACCCCCTGAAACGCGTTGCCCAGTACAGGTAACCTGATGGCCTGTGCCACGACAGGGATCCGACTCCAGTGCTCGGGGTTCGGCGATGAGATGAGACTGACGGCAAGAAAGATCACGCCGAGCGTGCCGCCCTCGCTGATGCTGCTGAGCAGATTTGTGGCGATGTTCACGGTCAGCAACCGCCATTGTTGGCGGGCGCTGCGGCGAATCAGGCGTGCGGCTGGGCTGAGGGATGTGAACGGTTCCAGGAACTGGCCGAGTCTTCGCAAACGGAGGCTTCTCAGAAGGGGGGGCACCGCTCTGGCCAAAGGAAACCCTTGTGAATCCACCTTTTATAATCCCGTAGTCGGTCCCCACCTCCATCCCTGGGTCAGCCCGCCAAGCTGCAGCTCCCTTGGGCTGGTTTGAGCCAAGGCATGGTTTTGGCTCGCTCGCTGCCCATGTCCACCGCGCTGATGCTCTCGCTGCTGGCTGTGGTCGGTGGTCTTGCCGCCGACCGGTCGCTGCCCCTGCCGGGCATGATCGCTGCCGATCAGCCCCAGGGCGGACCGCTGGATCGCCGCCATCTGGCCCTGGTGATCAATGAGGCCGACCCGCTCAGTGAGGCCCTCGGCACTCTCTATCAGCGGCAACGACGCATTCCTCAGGCCCAGGTGATCCGGGTCAGGCTGCCCACGGGCCAGGCGGATCTTGGTCGCGAATCCTTCCTGCGCCTGCAACGGCAGTTGCATCGGCGGACACCGGCCCACGTCCAGGCCTATGCCCTGGCCTGGACCAGCCCCTGGCGCGTGGGCTGTCAGTCGATCACCTCAGCGGTCAGCCTTGGGCTGGATGGCGGCGACTGCCGCAACACCTGCCGTCCAACCCGGATCAGCCGCTATCACGCCCGCGGCGACATTGGGCGTCCCTGGGACGAGCTGCGCCTGCGGCCGAGCATGTTGCTGGCCGCCTCCGATCTGACCGCAGGCATGCGCCTGATCGCCCGGGGGGTGGCCGCCGACGGCACAGCGCCTCCAGGCACCGCCTACCTGCTCAGCACCTCCGACCCGGCCCGGAACGTCAGGGCCGTTGGCTACGACCAGGTTCAGGCCGCTGTGGGCAGCGGCTTCCGGGTGCGGGTGGTTCGGGGGGACGTGTTGCGGGGGGCCAGGGATGTGATGGCGTACTTCACCGGTCTGGCCCAGGTGCCTGAGATCAACGCCAACCAATTCCGTCCGGGAGCGGTGGCGGATCACCTCACCTCCTATGGCGGTCAGTTGACGGGCAATTCCTCCCAGATGAGTGTTTTGCGCTGGCTGGATGCCGGGGTGACGGGCAGTTTCGGGACCGTGGTCGAGCCCTGCAACTACCGAGAAAAGTTTCCTGATCCGGCTTTGCTGTTGGCCTATTACCACCGGGGTGACACCTTGCTGGAGGCTTACTGGCGCAGCGTGGCGATGCCTGACCAGGGACTGTTCGTCGGCGAGCCTTTGGCCCGACCCTGGCCCTCCCGGCCTTAAGATCCATGCCGCTGGCGGTGCCAGCTCCAGGCGTGTTCAATGATGGTGCCAAGTTCCGGGTAGCGAGGCCGCCAGCCCAGCTCCTGATGGGCCTTGTCGGCCCCGGCCACCAGTTGGGCGGGATCCCCTTTGCGGCGGGGGGCGACGTGGGCCAGCAAGCCGCGGCCTGTGACCTTCTTGGCCGTTTCAATCACCTCCTGGACAGAGTAACCGGTGCCGTTGCCCAGGTTGAAGATCAAGGGCGCCAGCACCTTCTCCTGCCGTTCCCGCAGGCGCAGCAGCCGCTCCAGCCCCAGCACATGGGCATCGGCCAGATCGCTGACGTGGATGTAATCACGGATGCAGGTGCCATCGGGGGTTGGATAGTCGTCACCGAAGATCTGCAAGTAGGGTTCGCGACCACTCATCACATCCAACACCCGTGGGATCAGGTGGGTCTCCGGGGTGTGGTCCTCACCCAGGCCGCCCTGTGGATCGGCGCCGGCTGCATTGAAATAGCGAAAGATCACGCTTGGCAGTCCGTAGGCGGCTGCAAAGTCGATCAGCAATCGCTCCACCATCCACTTGCTGCGTCCGTAGGGATTGATCGGATCCTGGGGGTGATCCTCGGTGATCGGAACCTGCTGGGGGACGCCGTAGGTGGCACAGGTGGAGGAAAACACGATTGGAATCCTGGCCGGGGAGGCGATCAGAGCCTCCAGCAGGCAGAGGGTGTCGCCGAGGTTGTTGCGGTAGTACTTGGCGGGATCACTGACAGACTCACCCACGTAGGCATAGGCCGCGAAGTGGAGCACGGCTTCGACCGGTCGCCCCTCCAGTCCGCTGCCCGCCAGGGCCGGGTGGGCCCCCTGGAGCACAGCATCCAGCAGCTGCCGGTCACCAACCTGGCCTGTCACCAGCGGCACTGCCAGCTCAGCTTCAACGATCTCCTTATGGCCGTACACGAGGTTATCGAGCACGGCCACCTGATGACCTGCCCTGCAGAGGGCTCGCACGGCGTGGCTGCCGATGTATCCAGCTCCCCCCGTCACCAACACCCTCACAGCGGCTCACCAGCTCGATTGATCTCTACAAGATTAAGGCTGAATTTCCCGCTCCCGCATCCTTGGGGATCAGCTTGAAGGCTGGTCCAGGATGGTGTTGGCCCACGTCCAAAAAAAGGGCCTGTAGCACAGGCCCTGGTGAATCAGCAGGTTGAGGGAAGGTGGCGACGATCAGTCGCGCCGGCCACCACCTTGTAAAGCGATGATGAGTCTCAGAATGAAGATGAAGAGATTGATGTAGGTGAGATACATGCCGAGGGCCCCGGCAAGATACTGATCGTCGCGGTAGCTGCGGGGCATCGTGTAGAAGTCCACGAAGGCAGCGCCCACGAAAAGCACCGTGCCGAAGCCGGCGATCAGCAGCTCAAAGCCCTGGCCGCCGAAGCCGGGAATAAAGATCGAGCCGACCAGCTGAATCACCATCGCGATCAGCAGGCCGACGATGCCCAGCCCGACGGCGGCTGTCAGGGCCTGACCGACGCTGTCACTCATCCGCCGACCCACCACGGAGGCGATCACGAAGGTGATGCCTGTGGCGAGGGCCGCCGTGCCGACGGCCCCGATGCCTGCCACGAAGTTGGCCATGGCCACCAGACCGCTGAGGGTGAAGCCGGTGATCAGGCTGTAGGTGGCCAGCAGGGGCAGCGCCGTGCCGTTGTTTCCCTTGAGGGCAACGTTCTGGCAGACGAAGAACAGAATCAGGTTGGCGATGATCGCCGCAATGAACAGGGGCTGGAAGATCGGCGTTCCGATCATCGAAAGGCCGCCCAGCACCCCTGCGGCGGTGAGAACCATGCCGCCGCCCACGTAAGGCAGGGCCTTACGGACGACGTTGGGGCCGACGAGGCCGCCGTACTGGGCCTCCTGAATGGCTTGTTGGAAATTGCTGCTGGCCGGCATGGCGGCTGGGTTTGCGGAAACTTCACCTATCCTGCCAGCCACGCCGGAACCCCGTTGCCCCGGCCTGTGCGGATCTCCCTATCGCTGCCTGTCCTGGCGTGCGTAGGCATGGACAAGCCGCTGCACGAGCGGGTGGCGCACCACGTCGGCCTCCCCGAAGCGGCAGATCGCCACCCCCTCCACCCCGGCAAGCACCTGTTCCGCTTCCACCAGTCCGCTGAGCTGGCCAGGCGGCAGATCGATCTGGGTGATGTCGCCGGTCACCACCATGCAGGCGTTCTCGCCCAGACGGGTGAGGGCCATCCGCATCTGGGCCGTGGTGGTGTTCTGGGCTTCATCCAGGATCACAAAGGCATCGGCAAGGGTGCGGCCGCGCATGTAGGCCAGCGGCGCGATCTCGATCACGCCCTTCTCCTGAAGCTGCTCGGTGCGTTCGCGCCCCAGGAGCATGTGCAGGGCGTCGTAGAGGGGCCGCAGGTAGGGATCCACCTTCTGTTGCAGATCTCCTGGCAGAAAGCCCAGCCGTTCCCCCGCTTCAACGGCGGGACGGGTGAGCACCAGGCGCTCCACCTTCCGCTCCTGAAGCATGCGCACGGCCTGCACGGTGGCCAGGAAGGTCTTGCCGGTGCCGGCCGGTCCGATCGCCAGGGTGAGGGGATGGCGGTCGATGGCGTCGACGAAGCGCTTCTGGCCGGCGGTGCGGGGCCTCAGCTGCCGTCCTGTGCGACTCACCGCCAGCACCTGCCGGCCCAGTTCCTGATGCTGCTCGCCCCGGCCGGTGTCGAGAGCGGTGAGCGCCGCCTGGATGTCGACCAGTTCGATGCGTTCCCCCGCTTCCCAGAGCGGGCGTAGCAGTTCGATCAGGTCCCGGACCCGCCGCACCTGGGCAGGGCGCCCCTCAAGGTGCAACTCCTGACCCCGCAGCACCAGGGAAGCCCCGGTGAGGGCCTCCAGTCTCCTCAGGGTGGCTCCCGCCTCGCCGGCCAGGGCCAGGGCGGCGGTGGGGCTGGCCAGGGGCAGGGCAACGACCCCACCGCTGTCGGCGTCAGAGGAGAGGGGAATGGGAGAGAACTCGCTCAGAACGGGGCACCTTGGCTCACGCCTCTGGGGTGTCCCCCTCCGACGTGTCGCCGGCAGCGGCGGCTGCCTCAGCGGCGGCGGCCGCTTCAGCCTCAGCGGCGGCCTTGGCAGCCGCTGCCTCGGCTTCGGCCTTGCGGGCCTCCTGGGCCGCCGCCTCGCGGGCGGCGGCCTGCTTGGCTTTACCGACGGTCTCCCCAGGCCTGATGGTCCGCTCCAGCAGACCGCCCTTCTCCAGAAGCGAGCGCACCGAGTCGGTGGGCTGGGCGCCCTGGCTGAGACGGAGGCGGATGGCTTCGGTGTCCAGCAGGGTGGCCTTGGTCCGAGGGTTGTAGAAGCCGAGCTCCTCGAGCGGCCTGCCGTCTCGACGGGACGTGCTGTTGGTGGCCACGAGGCGGAAACTCGCTTCCCGCTTCTTGCCGAACCGCTTCAGGCGGAGCTTGATCATTGGCTCTGGATCAGGAATCTGGCGACAGATCAACCTACCATCGGGCCTGGCGGCCTGTTCAGGCACGACTGCTGGCAAGCTCCACGTGGCATCGAGCCCCTGCGGATCGCCTGCGCTCAGAGATCACCAAACCCCTTGCGGGGTTTCTTCGGCCGCGGCGCTTTCGCCGCCTGGCCGCGGCCAGGCGCTCCTGGCTGAGCTCCCATCCCAGGCGCCCCGCCCATCCCTGGAAAGCCGCCCATCCCTGGGAAACCGCCCCCCATGCCTGGCATTCCGGGCATGCCACCACGGGTCATCTGCTGCATGAAGCCGCGCATCTTCTGGAAGTCGGCCAGCACTTTGTCCACATCGGCGGCCGTGTGGCCGCTGCCGCCGGCGATGCGGCGACGGCGGGAGGGAGAGGCGGCGAGCAGATCGGGATCGCGCCGTTCACCCTCGGTCATCGAAGCGATCATCGCTTCGATCCGCTTGAGCTGCTGTTCTCCCTGTTTGAGCATGCCGTCATCGATCTTGTTCATCCCAGGGATCAATTTCATCAGCCCTCCGAGGGAGCCCATGCGCTTGATCAGGCGCATCTGCTGCACGAAATCGGAGAAGTCGAAGCTGGCTTCCTGCAGCTTCTGCTGCATGCGGGCCACATCGGCCAGCTCCACCTCCTTCTGGGCCTTCTCCACCAGGGTGAGCACATCGCCCATGCCAAGGATGCGACTGGCCATCCGCTCGGGATGGAAGGGCTGCAGCGCCTCCACCTTCTCCCCGGTGCCGATGAACTTGATCGGGGCGCCACTCACCTTGCGGATCGAGAGGGCGGCGCCACCCCGGGAATCACCGTCCAGCTTGGTGAGCACCGCTCCGGTGATGCCCACCCGCTCGTGGAAGGCGCGCGTCAATTCGGCCGCCTCCTGGCCGATCATCGCGTCGACCACCAGCAACACGTCGTCGGGGTGGACGGCCTCACGGATGCGCACCATCTCCTCCATCATCGATTCATCGATCTGGAGACGGCCGGCGGTGTCCACCAGCACCGTGTCGAATCCCTCCGCACGCCCCTTGCTCACCCCGGCGGCGGCGATCTCTTCCGGGCGGGTGTCGGCCCCCAGGCTGAACACCTCCACCCCGATCTGGGCGCCCAGGGTCTTGAGCTGCTCGATGGCGGCGGGTCGGTAGACGTCCGCGGCGACCAGCAGGGCGCGGCGTCCCTGTTCCTTCAGATGCAGCCCGAGCTTGGCGGTGGCGGTGGTCTTGCCCGCCCCCTGCAGGCCCGCCATCAGGATCACCGCCGGCCCGTCGCTGGCCCTGGCCAGGGGGGCGTTCTCCCCCCCCATGGTGTCCACCAGCTGCTCATGCACCAGCTGAATGAACTTCTGATCGGGGCTGACGCCCCGCACCACCTCCGCGCCGATCGCCCGGCGCCGCACCTCGTCGACGAAGTCCTTGACCACCGGCAGGCTCACATCGGCCTCCAGCAGGGCTCGCCGCACCTCCTTCAGGGCGGCGTCGACGTTGGTTTCCGAGATCGTGGCCTGGCCGCGCAGACCTTTGACGGCCGCTTCGAAACGCTGGGAGAGCTCGTCGAACATGCGGGGGGAGGATTCAGGGAGCGGGGGACTGGGCGGCGAAGCGCCATTGGCCATCGTCGCGTCCGAAGACGTAGACGTTGCGGATCGTCTGGACTGGGGTGCTTTCCAGCACGCGACCCGCGTCGGTCTGGCGCCGGTCGCTGTACCGCAGCGTTGCCGTGGCGGCGATCCGGCCGGGAGAGGTCTGCTCGATCCGCAGGTCAGCCACGCTGACGTCGATCGCCTGGGTCTCGCCCCGCACCGCATCGGCGCTGCGTTCGGCGGCCAAGCGCTCCACCTGGGCGGGACGGGCGATGGCATCGATTCCCGCTGGCATGGCCCCACCGCGGAGCACCTGGCTTTTGGCGCGCAACCAGCTCTCCAGCAGCCCACGCACCTGGGCTTCGCTGGGCTGCGGAGCCCGCAGCGCCACGATCGCGGCGGTGTTCCCCTGGGCCAGCGGGGGCGGTGGGCTGGCGGGCCGCGCCGGGTCCGGCTGCCGGGCCACGATCCGTGGCGGGGCGGCGGGCGCCGGTGCTGTCCGGGGTGGCGGGGCCGGCCGTTGACGCAGCAGCCAGCCGCCGGCCAACGCCAGGGCCGCCAGGGCCGCCGCGCCGGCGGCCAGTCCCGGCCGCCGCGAAGCCGCCCATCCCGACCATGACCCCTTCGGAAGCGCCAGCCGTGGCAGTGACAGGCCGAGGGGGGCCTCGTCGTCATCTTCCGCCCTGCCGGTCGGGTTCTGCGAGAGGGGGCTGAGCGGCCCCTCGCCGAAGTCGAGGGGCGGGAAGTTCCAGGCGAAGTCACCGCTGCCCGCCGCCGGATCTGCGGTCACCGGCGCGACAGCCGCTGATCCGGCGGCATAACTGCGGCCGCTGATCCGGTCCTCCCGTTCGACGTAGGCGACCACATCCCGGTCGCTGAAATAGGCATCCAGGTCGGCATCCGCCTCCAGGTCGCGGTAGCCGGGAAGCACATCCCGGCTCAGCCAGTCGCGGCAGTAAGCGCACAGCTGGCCCAGAGGGTCGCCGCTCTGCCGGGCGGCCCAGGCGTGCAGCTCGCGGGAGGCGCCCGTCTCGAAGCTGGCGCGGGCCGTATCCACCTCGCCCAGCAGCAGGCTGAGGTTGGCCAGCAGGGGTTCGACGCCGGAGCGCTGGCTGGCCAGCAGCCGCTCCCGCGCCGCCGCGATGCGCTCGGGCTTGCGCTGGGCGAAGCCCGAAGCGGTGAGGGCCGTGGTCGCCAGGAAGTCCGCCGTCGGCGAGCCGGCGTCGCCCCAGCGGCTGAAGAGGTCGACCTGCTCCTGCACGGTGAGCAGGGCTCGGATCTGCTTGAAGAAGGTGCGGAATTCGTCGCTGGGGAAGCTGGGGTCATCGTCCCCCTCCAGCCCCCCACGGCGCTCCACCAGTTGCTCCAGCAGGGCCATGCCCTCGCGCCGCTCGGCGGTGGCGCCCAGGTCTCGGTTGAGCAGATCGAGCACCCGGTAGGGGGTGAGCCGGTCCAGCTCGCCGTTCATCCGCTCCCGCAGGTCGGGGCGCTGGCCCATGCGCTGGAGCAGCTGCAGGCCCTGCTGCAGGACGAGGGCGGCCCGTTCGTAGCGGCGCTGCTGCTCGAATTCCTGGCAGGCTCCGAGACAGGCCAGGCCGGCCAGCAGGGCCAGGTCGGCCTCCCGGCCGCTGCCCAGGGCCGGCGCCTGCGGAGGCTGGAGGCCGGCGCAGGCCATCTCGAAGGCTTCGAGGGCCAGGTCGGCCTCCAGCAGCAGCAGCAGTCCACCCACTTCCCTGGTGCTCGGGATCTCCAGCACGGGCACCACCGGCGCGGCGCTGCCGGCCAGGGCGGTCAGATCGGCTTCGTAGGCGGCGCGCCGGGGGGCATCGCTGAGCAGATCGGCGCTGGAGCGCAGCAGCTCGGCCCGGGACTGCAGGGTTTCGGCGGTGAATCCCTCCGTGGGCGGCCGATCCAGACGCAACTGGAGGGTGCGGAGCACGGTCTGGGCATCGCTCGACGGACCGACCCCGAGCAGCCGGAAATGATCGATCGGCAGGTCCAACGCGTCCTGGCGTCTGGCCTGCGACTGTAGGCAGCGGCAGCCGTTCTGACCGTTTCGCGGGGACGGACCTCCTACAGTCGTGGTCTCGACCCGTCCTCTGCCCGCCATGACCCAGGAGATGGCCGCCGCCCAGGCCGCCGCTGAGGCCGCCCCACCCGAGGCGGGCAGCCATGCCCTGCGCCATCAGTCCCTCTATCCCCCGGAGCTGCTGGCGATCAGCCGCGAGGAGGGGCTGATGCTCTATCGCGACATGGTGCTCGGCAGACGCTTCGAAGATAAGTGTGCGGAGATGTATTACCGCGGCAAGATGTTTGGGTTCGTCCATCTTTACAACGGTCAGGAAGCGGTCAGCACCGGCGTGATCCGGGCCATGCAGCGCCAGCACGATTGGTTCTGCAGCACTTACCGCGATCACGTCCACGCCCTCAGCTGCGGCGTTCCGGCCCGGGAGGTGATGAGTGAGCTGTTCGGCAAGGCCACCGGCTGCAGCAAGGGTCGCGGCGGCTCGATGCACTTGTTCTCGAAGGAGCACCATCTGCTGGGTGGCTATGCCTTCATTGGCGAAGGCATCCCCGTGGCGCTCGGTGCCGCCTTCACCAGCCGCTACAAACGGGAAGCCCTCGGTCAGGGCGACAGCGATTCGGTGACTGCAGCCTTCTTCGGCGACGGCACCTGCAATGTGGGCCAGTTCTACGAGTGCCTGAACATGGCCTCGCTCTGGAAACTGCCGATCCTGTTCGTGGTCGAGAACAATCGTTGGGCGATCGGCATGGATCACAACCGCGCCACCAGCGACCCGGAGATCTGGCGCAAGGCCGCAGCCTTCGGCATGGCGGGCGAAGAGGTGGACGGCATGGATGTGCTGGCGGTGCGAGCCGCCACCCAGCGGGCCCTGGAGCGGGCACGGGTGGGTGAGGGCCCCACCCTGCTGGAGTGCCTCACCTACCGCTTCCGCGGCCACTCCCTGGCCGATCCCGATGAACTGCGCTCCCCGGCGGAAAAGGAGTTCTGGGCCCAACGCGACCCGATCAAGCAGTTCG
>JBIKTO010000264.1:0-4614 GCA_044348065.1 Cyanobium sp. | reverse complement strand
GCCACCGCGGCGCCCTGGCCTGGTATGGGCGTTTCATGGCCTCCTACCTCACCCGCACCCAGATGGCCACCCTGCTGGGGGGCTGGCTGTTCTGCTTGCTGGCGCTCGCCCCCCACTCCAGCCATCCCCTGGCGCGGCTGCTGCTGTTCTGGACCCTGCCGCTGCTGATCAGCTCCCTGCAGCTCTTCCTGATCGGCACCTACCTGCCCCATCGCGCCAGCCGGGTGCGCAGCGCCGATCGCCACCGGGCCGCCAGCCTGGCCTGGCCCACGCCCCTCTCCCTGCTGGCCTGTTTCCACTTCGGCTACCACTGGGAACACCACGACCATCCCGAGATCCCCTGGTATCGCCTGCCGCAATGGCGACGCTTGGTAACGGTTCCGCCGCCGGGGGCCCCTGCGCTCGCGTTGCCTGCCCAACGCCGGTAGCTTCCAGAAACGAGGTTGGACAGCGGCACATGGAAACGGAACTGGCCGGCTGGACCGCCGAGGAGCAGGCGCTGGCCCGCCAGGTGTTCGACCTGGCGTTGCGGCGGCAGGTGGAGGCCCTGATCGAAACCCTGCGGCTGCAGGCGGCCGCCCTCGGCGGCCCGGAGGATGTGTGGCAGTTCCACGACTTCCTCAGCATCCAGCGCCACACGATTGAGGGGCGGATGGAGTTCCGCATCGATGGCCTGCTGTTCGTCTTCGCCGGCTTCGTGAAGGATGGCCTCACGAGCCTGGAGGAGCTGGAGGGCCTTTCGGCCGATAAGCAGGCGAAGATCCGCGCCATGTCGCGCATGTGAGCGGCGGGCCTCAGGGCCACTCCCGCCAGTCGGCTGGGTGGGGCGCCAGGTATTCCGGTGGGCCCGGATCTTCCTCGCCGGAGGCGCGGGGGGCGGAGAGGGCCAGGTCGAAGCTGATCGAGTAGCGGAAATCGTCGGGGTCCTGGTTCTCCAGCACCGCGTGGTCGATGTGGGCGGGGAAGAGCAGCAGCAGGCCGGCCCGGGGGGCGATGTCGATCCAGGGGGCGTTCCAGCGGCGGGCGGCGTCGCCGTCGGCCCGCAGCGGTCCGCCGTGGCCCACGGCCAGCCCCGGCACCAGCTCATTGGGCTGGCTGGGGGGAAACAGGCGCAGGCAGCCGCTGCGGCCGCTGCCGTCGCCGTTGAGGTAGTACACGCCGCTGAGGTGGGCATTGGGATGGTGATGGCGCCCCACCACCTGGCCCGCTTCGCTCACCACCGGCCAGCAGCGCTGCAGGTGCAGGGCCACCCGGGTGGGGTCGAAGCCCACCGCCTCCAGATAGGCGTGGGCCTGCTCCAGCAACCGGCCGATCAGGGGCGCGAAGGCCGGCTGGCGGTCCAGCCGCCAGGCGCCGTGCAGATCGCCGGTCCAGGCGCAGCCCTCCTGGGGATTGCCGCTGGCCTGGCCCCGCAGCGCCAGGATCTCGCGCAGCAGCAGGGCGGTGTCGAGGGGATCGGGGGCGAGCTGCACCTGCCCCAGGGCGAGGGGGAAGAGGGGCTGGAGCTGGAGCATCGGCGGGGCGGCGGCGCAGCCAGCAGCCTTGCGCACACCCCGTCGCCGTAGGTTCTGGGAAGTTCTCCCCCCGGCGACACCGCCATGTCCCTGCGCCCCCTCTGCCGATCGGTCAGCCCCCGCGCCGCCGCCGCCCCCGCCCTGGCCGTTGGCCTGGCCGCCGGCCTGGCGCTGGCCAGCGGTGGCACCGCCCAGGCGGCCTGCCGCTTCCTGATGCCGATCGGCGGCGGCGGCCAGCCGGTGGTGGAGAAGCGCATCGGCCCCGACCGGCTGGTGGGCCGCACCAACTGGAACACCGACTTCGCCGTCGATCGCTCCTTCGCCAGCTACCGCGTCAACTTCCAGTCGGCTTCCACCGGCCAGGGCACCTTCCCCCTGGGGGTGTTTCTGGTGTTCACCGATGGCAGCAACCTGCAGCTGGTGAACGACAACCTCAACCTCGCCCCGGGGCAACAGCGCCGTCTCGGCCCCTTCCCCGCCGTGCCCGGCAAACGCACCAGCAAGGTGAACGTGCGGGTGGGCTCCAGCGCCATGCCCGGCTCCACCGGCTTCAGCTACAGGGTGTCGGTGGAGGGGTGCAACTGAACCGGGTGAAGGGAGCGCCTGCGCCGGGCGCGCAGGCGGCGGCTGCTGGAGAAGGCCGCCGCCAGGGCGAGCGCCGGCAGGGGTGTGGGAACGGGCGTGATCTGGAATGTGCCCGGCACCTCGCTGCTGCTGCTGATCACCAGGGAGCCGGCCGAGGTGGGGTAGGTGAGGGTTTCAAAGATGGAGGGCCCCGCGACGCTGGTGGGAGACCGGAGATTCACGAACGACCCCGGCACGCCGAACACCCCCGCCGCCGTTTCCGGCTGGAAGCTGGGGGTGGTGTAAACGAAACCGATCTTGGGTGTGGGCCCGAACGGGAAGGTGCCGGAGAGGGCCAGCCAGCGAAAGCTGCCGGCCGCCAGAAGATCCGCTTCGAACAGCGCCGCCGTGGTTTCGATCTTCAGGCGGGGTGAAACGGGCAGGGACCAGAGGTTGAAACTGCCGGCGGGGCCGGCGGGGATGATGGTGTTGGAGGAGAGCTGCTCATCGGCGGTCGCCGTCAGCGTCCAGCTGGCATCGCTGAAGGGCGTCCCCCCCAGGCTGCCGTTGATGCTGGAGCCCGTGGCGGTGTAAACCATCAGGGCCAGACCCGCCTGGGGAGCCGCCAGGGGGAGGAGCGCGCCGACGGCGACAAGCAGAAGCGATGCAGTCGGTGCAGTCAGGGGCGGGCGCATCGTCGACGGTCAAAGGGTTAGGCGCTTTGTAGCAACGCTGCGAGGCTCTGGCAGGAGTTCGTCGCCCGGGTTGGCAAAGCGCAACGGGCGGGCGGGCGTAAGGTGATGAACTAGTCGTTCTCTCGCTATAGGCAGCCATGGCCAAGACGCTTTTCCTGGCGTTCTGGAATCTGGAAAATCTGTTCGATCTGGAGAGTGCGGCCCGAACCGATAAGGTGCGCAAGCTCCTCGGCAAGGATCTGCTGGGCTGGAATGGGGAGCTGTTGGCGGCCAAGCTCAAACAACTCTCCAGGGTGATCCGCTCCCTCCATGGCGGTGCCGGCCCCGACATCCTGGCGGTGAGCGAAGTGAAGAATGAGGCCGTGCTGCGCAAGCTGGTCGAGCAGATTCAGGCCGATGGGGGCCACCTTCCAGCACTGGATCGTCAAGCGTTATGCCACGCGCGAATTGTTTCAGGTGAATTTTTCAATAGATGGCAAACTCCTGGTGATGATCGGCAACCACTGGCCCTTCCGTCTTGACAGCCAATACGAATCCGAGCCCTATCGCATGACGGCCGGTGAAACCCTCTCCTATTGGCTGGATCGAATCCAGGAGGAGCATGGTCAGCAGGTGCCGATCGTGGTGCTGGGGGATTTCAATGATGAGCCCTTCAATCGTTCCGTGCTCGAATATGTCTTGTCCATCAATGATCGCCAGCGGGTGCTGAATGGCCGCGATCCCTATCTGCTCAATCTGATGTGGCCCCTGCTGGCTGCGGGCCAGGGTTCTTACTATTACAAAGGCCGTTGGTTTCTGTTTGATCAGATCATGGTCAGCCGCGGCATCATCAACGGCAAGGCTGGCTGGCGCCTGGGCGGCGAGGCCCAGATCGAGGCGGTGGCGCTGATGAGCAACCCAGGCAGGCCGGGCCCGCGGCGCTTCGGCCTGGCCCCTTCGGAGCGCGACCGGGACGGCTTCAGCGACCACTACCCGGTGAGCGTGCTGCTGGAGTCCTGAGGCTGCACGCGCACCCGGGCCTGGGGGTCGTACTGGCTGGTGAGCTCGCGCAGTCTGGCCGCCTCCTCATCGGTGCGGCTGCAGGCGAAGCCATAGCGGGCCCGCACCCGTTCGGAGGCCTCCGCCAGGGCCGCAAGGCCCGCCGCCCGCAGCTCGGACACGCTCCATTCGGAACCGGGCGGCAGGTGCTCCAGCACGACGGTGGAGGGGGAATAGAAGCGGGTGCGGCGGCCATCGGGCCATTCCAGATCGAGCAGGACTTCCGGCATGGGGGGCGTTCAACCGCGCCACTGTCCAGCAGGGAGGCCGCCGCCGCCGTCGCCGCCGACACCGGCGGCCAGGGCTCAGAAGCCGGTGAGCGCCTCGCGGCCATCCCAGAGCAGCTGCCGCTCCCCATTGCGCTCCAGCCGCACCTCGGCCGGGCCGGCGGCGAAGCGGCCGATGGGGGCGGCGAGCAGCTCCGGGTAGGGCGCCAGATGGCTGCGCAGGGCCTCACCCAGTTCCGGGGGCACCGCCAGCAGGAAGCCGAAGCTGGGAAAGCAGCCCAGCCACGCCTCTTCGTCCAGCCCCGGCGGCCGGGGGATGGCGTCCAGCGCGATCGAGAGGGCCAGGTCGGCGGCTTCGGCGAACATCACGGCGGTGCCGGCCAGGCCGCCCATGCTCACGTCCTTGGCGGCGTGCACCAGGCCGGCGCGGGCGAGGGCGGGGAGGAGGGCCAGGTGGGCGCGAAGCCGCTCCGGCGGGGCGGCGGTGGCCGCATCCCAGAAGGGGTAATGGCGATACAGGCTCCCCTGGCCGTTGACCAGCAGCCAGAGGTCATCGCCGGCGCGGGCGGCGCGGGC
>JBIKTO010000017.1:0-13339 GCA_044348065.1 Cyanobium sp. | reverse complement strand
CATCCTGCCCACCCGCTTCGGCTGGCTCTGGCTGGGGGGAACCCTGCTGCTGCAGCTGGTGGGCATCCAGATGCAGCGCAATGGCCCGCTGCTGCTCAGCTTCCTGATGCTCGGGCTCTTCCTGCTCACCCTCCATCTCACCCACTTCAACCTGCAGGGTCTGGAGCTGGCCAGCGGCGATCCGCCCCCCGGCTTCGCCGGCGCCCCCCTGGCCTATCCCCTGAAGCTGCGCAGCCGCGGCCGCTGCGAAGGCCTGCAGCTCCACTTTGAAGCGGAGCCGGCGGCGCCGGCCTGCGGCCTCAACCCCGGCCCGCATGCCCTCACGGCGCCCTGGAGCCCCCGGCGGCGCGGCCTCCAGCCCCCCGGCTGCCTGCGGGTGCAGACCACCGCCCCCCTCGGGCTGTTCGTCTGCTGGTCGCGCTGGCGGCCGAGCGTGCCCCAGCTGATCTATCCGGCGCGCCGGCCGGGCCCGGTGCAGCTGCTGGCGGAGTCTGGCCCGCCCGCCGGCGGCCTGGCCCTGGAGCGGCGACCGCGGGAGGGCAGCGAGGAGTGGCACGACCTGCGCCCGCACCGGCCGGAGGACTCCCCCAGTCGGCTGGCCTGGTCGCTGGTGGCCCAGGGGCGGGGAAGTTTCAGCAAGCGCTTTGTCAGCCCCGCCGACAGCGCGCCTCTGCTGGCGCCCGATCCCAGCCTGCCGCTGGAGCAGGCCCTGGAGCATCTGAGCGAGCGGATCTGGCGGCTCCATGGCCAGGGGTCGAGCTACGGGCTGGCGCTGGGGGCCGAGCGGATCCCCCCCGGCAGCGGCAGCGCCCACCGCGACCGCTGCCTGACAGCCCTCGCCCTGTGCCCCTGAGATGAACCGCGCCGCCGCCCCCCTCCTGCAATGGCTGGCGATGGGCCTGCTGGGGCTGGGGCTGGCCGCGGTGTCCTGGAGCCTGTTGCTCGGCGGCCTGGCGATCGGCCTGGGGGCCCTGACGGCCCTGAAGCTGTGGGAGGCCCGCAGCGTGCGGGAACGGCGGCTGGTGGGCCTGCTGCAACTGGTCTGCGCCGGGCTGCTGGCCTCCCTGCAGGGCGACCTGGCGGGCAGCCTGCTGCAGGGCCTGGCCACCCTCCTCGCCCTGGCCGGGCTGCTGGCCCTGGAGATCGGTGAGGGGCTCGGCTGGCGGGTGATGCTGCGGCGCACCTCCCAGCTGGTGCTGGCGGCCCTGCCGATGGCCCTGGTGCTGTTCCTGCTCCTGCCGCGGATGGGGCCCTTCACCGTGATCGAAACCGGCCGGGGTGCGGGCGCCACCACCGGCCTGAGCGACACCCTCGACCCCACCTCGATCGCCGAACTCTCCTCCAATCAGGCGCCGGCGGCGCGGGTGGCGTTTCCGCTCGGCGGCCCGCCGGCGGCCCCCGACCGCTACTGGCGGGTGCTGGTGCACGACCGCTTCGATGGCCGCAGCTGGAGCGGTGAGGATCCGCGCCGGCCGGCCGGTGCCGGCCAAGGCCCCGGGGAATCGGCCTCGGCGCCGCCGGTTACCACGGCCGTGGGCAGCCCGCAGCTGTGGCTGGCTGAGCCGAGCGGTCTGGCCTCGGTGCCCTGGGGCGGCAGGGGTCAGCCGCTGGGAACGGAGCTGCGCATCGACCGCCAGGGCCAGCTGCGCCACAGCGGCGCGGCCAACCTCCGGCGCGTGTACACGCTGGTCGACAACGAGGCGCCCGCCGCCTGGCGACGGCAGCCCCCCCGCGAGCAGGAGCTGCAGGTGCCGGCGGGCAGCAACCCGCGGCTGGAGGCTCTGGGCGAAAGCTGGCGGCGCCTGCCAACCCCGGCGGAACGGCTGGTGGCGGCGGAGCGCTGGTTCCGGCAGCAGCCCTTCCGTTACACCCTCAAGCCGGGCAGCCTGCCCCCGCGCGCGCCGATGGACACCTTCCTGTTCGAGCGGCGCGTGGGCTTCTGCGGCCATTACGCCAGCGCCTTCACCGCCCTGATGCGCTCCGCCGGGGTGCCCGCCCGGGTGGTGAGCGGCTACCGGGGTGGCGACTGGGTGGTGCCCCTGGGGGGCGGCGGCTACCTCGACATCCGACAGGGCAACGCCCATGCCTGGAGCGAGGTGTGGCTGCCGGGGGAGGGCTGGCGCTCCGTGGATCCCACCACCTGGGTGCCGGCGGCGATCGGGGAGACAAGCCCCACCGGCAACCTCTCCCTGCGCTGGCTGCAGCACCAGTGGTGGGGGCTGGACCTGGCCTGGACCCGCTTCTGGCTCGGCTTCGACCAGCGGGGCCAGGATGCCCTGCTCCGCCGCCTGCTGGGGGACGAGCGCCAGTGGCTGGGGCCCCTGGTGCTGCTGGCCGTGGCCGCCAGCCTGGGGCTGGCCCTCGCCATCCTCGCCAGGCTGCAGCGGCGCACGGCCGGCCGCGATGGCTGGCGGCGGGAGCTGGATCGCTCCCTGGCGCTGTTCGCCCGCGGCGGCCTGGTGCCGGAGGCGGGGGAAACCCTGCCCAGCTTCGCGCAGCGGGTGGGTGAGCGCTGGCCCCACCTGGCCGCGGATCTGGCCGCCTTCGTGAACCTCTACCAGCGGCACCGCTACGCGCCCCCCGCCCGGGGTGACGGCGGGCGCCGGGAGCTGCAGGCCCGGCGGCGCCTGCTGGCCCGGCGGCTGCAGCGGCCGGGGGGTTGATGCGATCGGCGGCGAAACCCGTTACAACATCCGGACACGCGAGGGATCGGATGCGCCGCCACGCTCTGCTGCTCGCCCTGGCCGTGGTGGTCACCGGGGCGCTTCCCACCTGGGCGGGGGCCGGCGACGCCGACCTGATCCGACTGCTGGAGCAGCGCCGCTGCAACGGCTGTCAGCTGCGCGATGCCGATCTGGTGAACGCCGACCTGCGGGACGCCGAGCTGCGGGGCGCCGATCTGCGGCGGGCCAACCTGGGGCAGGCCCGACTGGATGGCGCCAACCTCAGCGGTGCTGATCTGCGCTTCACCAGCCTGCTGGGGGCGTCCCTGCGGGGGGCCGATCTGCGCGGGGCGCAGCTGGAGGGCACCGATCTGCGCCAGAGCGACCTCAGCGGCGCCCAACTGGATGCGGGCGCCCTCAGCGCCAGCCACTGGGAGCGGGCACGGGGCCTGGCGCCGGACGTGCTGAGCTACGCCGAATTGCACAACGCCGGCGTGGAGGAGGCCCTGGCCGGCCGCCAGCCCCAGGCCGAGCAGCTGTTCAGCGAGGCGATCCGCCGCCAGCCCGAGGCGCCGATCAGCTGGGTGGCGCGGGGCATCACCCGCAACGAACAGGGCAACAGCCAGCTGGCCGCCCGCGACTTCGCCTACGCCGCCAGCCTCTACGAGCAGGGTGGTGACACCAGCCAGGTGAAGGCGCTGCGCGAGGCCGCCAAGGCCCTGGAAACCCCGGCCGGCAAGCCCGCGGGGGGCAACGGCATGGGCGGGGCGATGCTCAGCGGCGCCGCCAACCTGGTGCAGACCCTGGCGCCGCTGGCGATGAAGTTCCTGATGCCCGCCCTGGGCTTCTGAGCCCGGGCCGCCCTCGTCTCAGGGCCTCACGTTGCGCATCAGCTCCCGCGATTGGGGGGTGCCCGGCTGCCAGCCGTAACCGAAGGTGCCGCCCTCCACATCGTTGATGATGCGGGGGGTGACCATGATCACCAGCTCGCGCTTCTCACGGCGTTTGTTGGATTTCCGGAAGAACTGACCCACCAGCGGCAGATCGCCGACGATGGGCCATTTCGCCACCTCGTCTCGGTCGAAATCGGAGATCACACCGGTGAGGATCAGGGTCTGGCCGTCGCGCACCCGCACGGCACCGGTGTCGAGGCTGCGGACCGAAAGGATGTTCAGGCGCGAGCCGCAGCCTTCAGGCGGGGTCTCCGTATCCGTGATCCCGGAGATCTGGGGGGAGAGGGTGAAGGTCACAAAGCCGTTGTCGTCGATCTTCTCCACCCGGGCGCCGAGCACCAGGCCGGCGGTGGTGAGCTGGGGCGTGCACACCACATTGCCGCCCTGGGCGGGAGTCTGCACGTCGTAGCCGGTCACCACATTGGTGCCCACCCGCACCACCCCTTCATTGGCGCGGCGGCGGCCGATCGGGGAATCCAGGTCAATGTTGCTGATGCCGGTCTGGGCATTGCTGTTGCCAGCGGCAGCTGCACCACCCGCTTCCCTCAGCAGGGAGGGGTTCTCCTGGAGAATCAGGGTCGGGCTGGCCAGCACCTTGGTGGTGCGGGAGACGATCTGAGCTTTGACAAAATCATAGAAGTTGTTGCTCGGATAGTTGATGCCGGGGCTGACGGGGTTGCCAACACTGAATTGAGAGCCGAAGATGGGCGCACCCTGGGTTGAACTCAAAGAGGGGGGCGGCCCAAAAGAGACATTGCCGTCGGCATCCTCAAACACATCGCGACCAACCCCCCGTCCCGTCACCTGGATTCCCTCCCGCGCGTTGAGGGTCAATTTGCCTTGATCATCAATCTCAATTTTGCTGTCCGGTGGCACAGTACGGTTGAAATTTGCCGCCGTCGGCGGCAGATTGCGACCGAAGGCGCCGATCAGCTGACCGCTGTCATTAACGATGAAGCTGTTGCCCCAGCGGTAGGCGAAAGAATTGTCGACCTCAGATGTATTGTTGAGATCAACATCGAGAATCTTCAGCGAAAGAGCCACCTGGCGCTGGCGCAGATCAAGCTGCTTGAGATAGGATTCCGCCACGGCCACCACCCGCGGATCGCCCACCAGGGTGATCGTGCCCAGGCGCGAATCGGTGGTGCCGATCAGACCCCGCAGCGGCCCCTGGCTGGCGCCATAGGACTGAATCTGGGTGATCGTCGCCGTCTGGGATTGGGTGGCGCCGGTGTTCTGGGTCGGCGTGCCGGACGACTGGGTCTGCTGGCTGACGGAGGTGGTGGTGAAGGTCTTGGTCACCAGGGCGCCGAGGTTGGCCAGGTAGTCGGCGGCGGAATCGGCGGACGCCTGGTTGAGGCGGTACATCTTCGACATCTGCGGGCCGAAACTCTTGCCCAGGGCATTGGGGCCCGCCAGGATCAGGTTTCCCTCCACCTTCCCCTGCAGACCGGCGGCCAGCAGGGCGGAGTTGATGGCGCGGCCGTAGCTCTCGTTGCGAAACGCGATCGACACCCGCCGCTCGGCGGCGGGTGTCGCGGCGGCGGCGGCGGCGCCAGAACCGCCCGCGGCCGGCGAATCTTCCACAAACACAAAGCCGTACCCGCCGATGCGGGCCAGAGCCATCAGCACATCCTTGGCCGGTGCGTTCTTGAGGGTCATCGTCACCGGCGGACCGTTGACGTTCAGATAGCTGGTGTTGCTCAGCAGCATCGTGCCCACCGCCATGTCGCCCACCGGCGGAGCGACGGCCCGCGGCTGCAGCGGCGGCACGTAGCCCGGCTGGGCCACCCGACCCGGCGCGTTGAGATTGGCGGCGGAGGTCTGCAGGGTGGGCTGCAGGGGTGCTGAGAAGCTGAGGATCAGGTCACGGCCATCAGCGCTCACTACCGGCCGCCCCACCGGATATCCGGGCACCGGTGTGACCTGCAGCGAGAAGGTGTTGCCCGTGCCGTCGAAGCTGAGGCTCTGCAGACCGGCCTCCGGCAGGCTGAGCCGCTGGGGACCGCGACGCAGCGGCACTGGCGCTGGGGTCATCACCCGGCCCTCCCAGCTGGCACCACGGGTGGTCTGGAACAGCTGCGGGGCCGCGCCGATGCCGACCAGCACCACCTCCACGGCATCGGGGGTGCGCCGCACCTGCATCTCCACCCCCCGGGAGTAGATCGGCACCGTGCGCACGCCGGGCTGGGCGGGAGGCTCCTGGGCCATGGCGGCAAGCCCGATCAGCTGGCAGCCTCCGAAGAGGGCGGTGGCAAGAAGCCGCTGCCGCCAAAACCTGCTGCCCACGCGTTCCTCACCTAGGAGTCGGTGGAATGGTATCGATCAATCGGCTGAACGGCTAGATGGGAGCTGGGGCAAGGGAGGCTCAATTGACAGGGGTGGTGCCGGCGGGCGCAGGGCCTGACGGGGAGCCTGCTGGCTTATCCTGATTGGATTTACGATAGAGTTTCAGCGCCATTTTCATGCGGACAGGCTCCTTGACTGCGGCGCCGGCCTCCTTGTTGCCACCAGCCTGACGGGCCTCAAGATTGAGCTGCAGATCACTCTGAACCACCAAAACATTCAAGGCCTCCATTTGACGCAGAAACTGCAACAGCTGCGGGAAATCTGCACTGGCGGCCAGCACGATCGCCTGACTCCGCAGCCCCTCCGCCTCCAGGGGATCCGATGCCGGCTTGGCGGGTTTCGCCCCGGGTGGGGGTGCCCCGGCCGGGGTTTGGGCCGCCGCGTCGACAGGCGCGAGGGTGGGTTCAAACAGATCCAACTGCACACCACTGGCCTTGGCCAACTGATCGAGCTTGGCCAGGAAGGTGGAGATGTCGCCGTTGCCGCTGATCAGGCGGATCAGGTTCTGCCGCTGCCTGGTGACCTTCTCCTCCTGGTCCACCAGGCTGCGGGTCAGCAGCCGCTCCTGCTCGAGCCGACTGGCCAGGGTCTGCGCTTCCTGCAACCGTTCGCCATCACGTTGCAGCGACACCCAGAGGGGCGTGAGGGCGAAGACGACCAGCGCCAGCGCCAGGGCGGCACCGGCACCGATCGGCAACCAGAGCCAGATCCGCCCCACAAGGCGCGCCGAAAGCCGGGGGGAGCCCGCCTGAAGATTGGTCATGGCAGCAGGCCCTCGCTCTGGAGAAGCTGGAGCCGGCGGGCCATGCCCTCCGAGCCCAGCTGGCGCAGCACAGCCAGCTGCCGCTGGCCCGCCAGCACCGCGAAGGGGCCGTTGATCTCGAAGTTCACGGGCACCAGCCCCGGGGCCTGGCCGTCGGTCGCCGCCTGAGTCCGCTCGGACTTGACCAGGGTGATGCCCTGGGGGTCGAGGAGGGGGGAGCGCTTGAGCTCCAGCTGCAGGGCATTGATGCGGGTGAAGGCCTGGGGATCGAGCGACTGGCCCTTGAGCACCAGGCTCGGCCCCGTGACAACCGCCGAAGAGAGTCGAACACCGTCGGGGGTGCGCAGCTGCAGTTCGGTGAGCAGGGCGGAACTGGTGCGGGCGGTGGTGAGGGCGGTGGCCAGGTCGCGGTTGGTGGCGGTTTTCTGGCGCACGCTGGTCTGCCGCAGGCCATTCTGCTCCGCCAGACGCTTCACCTCGGCTTCCACGGGCGCCACACGGGCCAGATCAGCGCGGATGGCCTGAAGGCGCAGGGCGAGGCCAGCGCAGAGCAGGGCCACCCCTCCCACCAGAGCGGCGCCGATCACAGCTCCACGGCGCACGAGCGGCCCGCGTAAGCCGAGCAGGGAGGACATCGAGTCGATGCCGATCTCCCGCCGCCGTTCCCGCAGCAGATCGAGGACCGGATAAGGGCGGATCGGGGCGGTCATGGCCTGTAGTCCGGAATGGCCAGCCCCTGCAGCACGAGGGAGCCGAAGGGTTCGGAGCTGAGCTGCTCGGCCGACACCGACAGCCTCGCCTCCAGGTCCGGCAGCTCTGGAAGGGGCCGGGTCAGCAGCAGCCTGAGGCCGCGCACGGCGCTGTCCTGGCGACGGTAGAAGTCCACGCTGCGGACCAGGTCATTCACCAGGGCGGAGCCCTGCGGGGCCAAGCTGCGCTCGAACACCGGCACGCCCGCATGGATCAGCAACAGACGGCAGGGGCCGGGGGGATCGGGATCCACCAGAACGATCAGCTGGTCCGCCGGGGTGGCGGCCATCAGGGAGTCGATGGCCGCCAGCTGGCAGCTCTGGGCCGGAGCCAGCCGCTCCAGCTGCACGCCGGCCAGGGAGAAGACATCGATCCAGCCATCCACCAGGGGCTTCGGCGCCGCCGCCAGCAGCATCTGGGACTGATCACCGGGGAGAGGCTGGAGGTCGAGGTAGGCGTTCTCCAGGTCGAAGGGGAGATTCAGGGGTGGAGCGATCTGGCGCAGGTTGCTGGCGGGGTCGTCCGGCCATTCTGCAAACGGCCAGACCAGCACCCGCCACTGCACGGCGGCGGGCGGCAGGGCCGCCATCACGAAATGGTCGATCAGCTCATCGCGCACCAGCAGATCACCGATCAGGTCCCCGAGCGCCTCGTGCTCCAGCGGCAGACCTTGATTGACGGTGAGGGCCGGCAGGGGCACGTCAAACCTGACCGGCAGGGGTCGATCGTCAATCAGCACCTGGCCCCTCATGGAATTGTCATGCAACTCGAGCAGCACCTGGCGAGGGAACATGCGGGCCCGGAGGGGCCGTAGCTGCTCACGCCAGCTTTCAACGAGCTCAGATACCTCCAAGACGCCCGACCCCATTCCCGCAGAAGATAACGAAGTTCCTAACGCCAGGACAGCCCCGAGCCGACGGCTTCCGAGATCGTGCCCAGACCCTGGCGATCCAGCTGCTGGGAGAGGCCCTCCAGAATGGAGGGAACCAGTTGCGGGCCCTCAAAAATCCAGCCGGTATAAACCTGGATCAGGGCCGCTCCCGCCGTGATCCGCTCCCAGGCGGCCTGCGGCGAATCGATGCCGCCCACCCCGATCAACGGCAGGGCCGGGCCGGCGGTGGCCCGCAGCCGCCGCAGCACCTCCAGGGCGCGGGCCCGCAGGGGGCGACCGCTCAGCCCACCGCTCTCCTCCGCCAGGGTGCGGGAGGTGGCCTCCAGCCGCCGCTCCTGCAACCCCAGCCGATCCAGGCTGGTGTTGACGGCGATCACCCCCGCCAGCCCCTCCTCGTAGGCCAGCCGGGCGATGGAGTCGATGGCGTCGTCCTCCAGGTCGGGGGCGATCTTCACCAGCAGCGGCGGGCAGCCCGGCAGCCGTCGCAGCCGCTCCACCAGGCGCCGCAGCTGGCCCTCCTCCTGCAGGTCCCGCAGCCCCGGGGTGTTCGGGGAGCTGACGTTGACCACCGCGTAATCAGCGAGGGGGGCCAGCAGCTCCAGCGAGGCGGCGTAGTCGTCGGCCGCCTGCTCCAGCGGCACGATGCGCGACTTGCCCAGGTTGATGCCCAGCACCGCCGGCCGCTGGCCCGGGGGCGGCAGGCCCTGGCGCTCCAGGAGGCGGCGCACGGCGCGGGCGCCTTCGTTGTTGAAGCCCATGCGGTTGAGGGCCGCCCGCTCGTGGGCCAGCCGGAACAGCCGGGGCCGGGGGTTGCCACTCTGGGGGTGCCAGGTGACGGTGCCCAGCTCGGCGGCACCGAAGCCGAAGGCATGCCAGATGGCCGCGGCCACCCCGTTCTTGTCGAAGCCGGCGGCCAGGCCCACGGGATTGCTGAAACGACAACCGAACAGGGTCTGCTCGAGCCGGGGATCACGCCGGCCCAGCTGCTCGCTGAGGCCCACGAGGGCACCCTGCACCAGGGGCCAGCGCCGTCGCTGGGACAGCTGAGCGAGGGTGGCCAGGGCGAGGCGGCTCAGCTGCTCGGCGTCAGCCCCGTCATCCCGCTGCAGCAGGGGGCCGATGAAGCGCTGGTAGAGATCCGCCAAGGCCGGGGCCTGTTGCTCCGCCATGCCCCCATCCCTCACGCATCGGGCGCCAATCCTGCCGCGCCGCCGTCCTGCCGTTCGAGCCGCCATCCCCCCCGGCCCGCGGGGCAGACCCGCCAGTCGCGCCAGATCCAGGGCTCGGAACGGGGCTCCAGGCTGGCGACGGGTTTCTCCACCAGCTGGGCCAGCTCCACGCTGGTGAGGGTGAAGCCAGCCGCCGCCAGCCGCTCGGCCAGCTCCAGGCGGCTGAGCAGCTTCTGCAGGGCCGGCGGGGCCGGATCGGCGACAGCCGGGCCGGGAGGGCGGTCGGCCTCCAGCGCCGCGTGGGCGACCACCTCCCCCGCCATCAGCCGGGGCAACTGGCCCCGGGAGAAGGCGACGGCGATGGCGTCGCAGCGGTCGTTATCGGGATCACCGCTGTGCCCCCGCACATGCTGCAGGCGCAACCCGGGAAGGCGGGCGCGATCGAGCTGCTCCCACAGATCCCGGTTGAGCACGGCCCCACCGGAAGCGGTGCGCCAGCCCTTGCGCTTCCAGCCGGGCAGCCACTTCTCCAGCCCATCGATCAGGTAGCGGCTGTCGGTGCGGATCGTCAGATCGGGATGGCGGGGCAGCTCGCGCAGGCGCTCCAGCAGCGCCAGGGCGGCGGTGAGCTCCATGCGGTTGTTGGTGGTGGCGCCCTCCGCCCCCCCCAGCTCATGAACCGAGCCATCCTCGAAGCGCAGGAGGGCGCCCCAGCCGCCCGGCCCGGGGTTGCCGCTGCAGGCACCATCACAGGCCGCGGCCACCACCTTCAGCGGTCGATCAGCCATTGGCTCCCCCTTGTCAGCACCGGTTCAATGGGTTCCCTCTTCCCGGGGTGGCCTGGGCGTGGGAGACGCATCATGAAACGAACCTACCTGGCCCTCAGTGGCCTGCTCCTGGCGGGCTCCGCCCTGCCCGCGACCCTGCCGGGCCTGGCCCGGGCCGCGGGCTTGTTCTCCAGCAGCCCCGTGGATGCCTCGCGCTTCTCGGTGCTGGCCCGGCCCGTGGGGGACAGCGACTGGAACCTGCTGGTGCTGGAGCAGCTGGCGCGGGCCCCACGCTGCTGGACTCCCCAGCCGGACGGCCTGGTGGACCCGAGCCTGAATCGCTTCGACTACACGGGCATCTGCAGCCGGTACCTCGACAGCAACGGCTACTCGCTGCGGATCGGCGACCAGGATCTGGCCACCAGCTATCGGCTGCGACTGCAGCAGCAGGGCAACCAACTGCTGCTGCAGGCCCTCTCCCCCAGCGACCCCACGGTGCTGGTGGTGGGCCGGGCTGAGGTGCCCCGCCGCGATCGGGACGCCTTTGTGGCGATCCAGCTGGATCCGGGCTGGGAGCTGCAGCGCCGCAGCTTCGGCCGGCAGGCGCTGAACCACCTGTATTTCGCCAACAGCCGCAGCCTGCGCCAACTCATCGCCCAGGCGAACGGCGCGGTTGAGCAGCCCCCCCTCGCGGCGCTGCCCCCCTCGCCGCCCTCGCCACCCTGGCGCGGCCCCAGCCGGCCGCTGCCGGCACGGACCCGTCCCAGCAGCGACGAGTCGGCAGCCGTCTCCCCCTTCCCCCCCGGCCGCACGATCGCCCTGCAGGTGATCCCCTTCCAGGAATGAGGCTTTGTAGCGGAGGCGACCAGTTGGCAGGCCGGCCCGCTCCCCCTTCCACCGCCGCCGCCAGCCTTTTATGTTTTGTGTGTGAGGAGTGCTGGCGCTCTTTCAGGGTCGAAACGAGGCAAGACTCCTGAAATCGCCAAAACACAAAAGCCCTGCCGTTGGCGGGGCTTTTTTGTGCGCGCCGCCGGCAGGGCCATGGGGATCGGACGGTGGGCCACCCCGGCTGGGGCGGCCCGCCAGGGTTCACTTGATGGTGACCTTGCCGCCGACCTCTTCGATCGCCTTCTTGAGGGTTTCGGCCTCCTGCTTGGAGATGCCCTCCTTGACGGCCTTGGGAGCGGCCTCGACGAGGGCCTTGGCCTCGCCCAGCCCGAGACCGGTGGCCTCGCGCACAGCCTTGAGAACCTTGATCTTGGCGGCGGCGTCGAAGCTGTCGAGGATGACGTCGAATTCGGTCTGCTCTTCAACCGGCTCGGCGGCGGCGCCGGGGGCGGCAGCGGCGACGACGACACCGGCGGAGGCGGCGGCGGAGACGCCGAAGGCTTCCTCGATCTGCTTGACGAGCTCGGAGGCCTCAAGCAGGGAGAGGGTCTTCAGTTGTTCGAGAATCTGGTCGGTGGTGGCGGACATGGTTGAGAATCAGCAACAGATCTGTGGGGATGGACAGAAGAATCGGTGGAGCCGGAGGCTCAGCCTTCGCCGGATTCGGCGTGCTGGCGCAGGGCCCTGGCGAGACCGGAGGGAACCTCGTTGATGCCCACCGCCAACTTGGTGGCCACGGCATTGATCGCACCGGCGATCTGGGCCATGAGCACCTCCTTGGAGGGCAGGTCGCCGATGGCCTTGATGTCGTCCTGCGAGAGGAGCTTGCCTTCGAAAAGGCCCCCTTTCGTTTCCGACTTCTTGCTGTCCTTCTGGAAGGACAGCACGGCCTTGACGGCGCCACCGACATCGCCCTTGACGAGGACGAAGGCGTTGGTGCCACTCAGCAGGGAATCGAGATCCGACCAGGCGCTGTCTCCATCAATGGCGCGGCGCATCAAGGTGTTCTTGGTCACCTTGCAGACACCGTTGCTGGCCTGCAGACGGGTCCGCAGGTCAGTCATCTCCTTGATGGTGAGGCCCTTGAAATCAAGGACAAGCGCCATTTCGGCTTCACCGAGGAGCTGTTTCAGCTCTTCGACGATCTGTTGCTTGCTCTCCAGGGTGCGGCCCATGGTTTGGAACGGAACGAGGGGAACAAGCCGGGTACGCGGCCCGGCGACCCGCCAACGGGCGGGTGACCTCCAGAGCCGCTGGGGCTCGGGAGCGCGTCGAGGCCGCAATCTGGATCCGCTCCACCCACCAGATTCCGGAGGAACCAGGCGGGCGGGCCATGACCGATGGCGAAGCCTCGGCAGGATTTGCATCGGCCCAGGGCCGACGACCTGCTGTCTTGGGCTGGAATGCAGGGCGCGTGCCCTCTGGCCATAGCCAGTAGGTCAACTTACACCACGGCGGTTGGCGCCTCAGCTCTCCTGCTTGAAGTCCTGCAGGGCGGTGACGTCCACGGCCACCGAGGGGCCCATGGTGGAGGTGACGTAAAGGCTGCGCCAGTAACGGCCCTTGGCGCCGCTGGGCTTGTTGCGGTCGATCGTTTCCTGGAGGGCCTTGAGGTTGTCGAGCAGCCGCTCGGCCTCGAAGCTGGCCTTGCCGAAGCGCACGTGCACGATGCCGCTGCGGTCGGCGCGGAACTCGAGCTTGCCGGCCTTGAACTCGTTGATGGCGCCGGCCAGATCGGTGGTGACGGAACCGGCCTTCGGATTCGGCATCAGGCCGCGGGGACCGAGCACCCGGCCCAGCTTGGCCACCTTGGGCATCATGTCCGGGGTGGCGATCAGCAGGTCGAAGTCCATGGCGCCAGCGGCGATCGCTTCGATCAGATCGTCATCACCCGCCAGGTCGGCGCCGGCGGCCTTGGCCTCGGCCACCTTCTCGCCGCGGGCGATCACGGCGATGCGGATCGTCTGGCCGGTGCCGTGGGGCAGGGCCACGGTGGTGCGCAGTTGCTGGTCGGTGTACTTGGGGTCGATGCCGAGCCGGGCGTGGGCTTCGATCGTTTCGTCGAAGCGGGCGGTGGCGTTGGCCTTGACCAGTTCGATGGCCTCGAGGGGCTGGTAGGTGCGGTCCTCCACCTTGGCGGCGAGG
>JBIKTO010000016.1:0-13358 GCA_044348065.1 Cyanobium sp. | reverse complement strand
GTCGCGGATCTCCCGCCAGGCCCAGCCCATGCAGAAGCGGTGGGCGCCGGCCTCGCGAGCGGCCCGGGCCCGGGCGAGCACCGGTTCCACCGCCAGCTCCGGACGGTCACCCACATCGCTGCTGTGGTGCAGCGACTGGGGGCAGTAGGCGCAATCCTCTTCACACCCGCCGGTGCGCACGCTGAGCAGCGAGGCGAGCTGCACGCGGTAGCCGGGATTGGCGGCCCGGTGCACCTGCTGGGCCTGCCAGAGCAGCTCCATCAGGGGCAGGCTGAGCAGGGATTCGATCTCCTGCCGAGTCCAGTCATGACGGGTGATCATCGGCTCGGCTCCACCCCACCGAAGCGGCGGGACCGGCCCTGATAATCCAACAGGGCCGCCAGCAGGGCCGTGGCGTCGAAGTCCGGCCAGAGGATGTCGGTGAGGTGCAGTTCGGCGTAGGCCAGCTGCCAGAGCAGGAAATTGCTGATGCGCTGCTCGCCGCTGGTGCGGATCAGCAGGTCGGGGT
The DNA here is from genome assembly GCA_044348065.1 of Cyanobium sp. Lineage (GTDB taxonomy): Bacteria > Cyanobacteriota > Cyanobacteriia > PCC-6307 > Cyanobiaceae > Cyanobium. The sequence continues at coordinate 12,850 of JBIKTO010000016.1, read as the reverse complement.
CCACTTCCCCGGCGGTGTGCAGCTCGGCGGCAAAGCTGGCTTCGTCGATCGCGGCCGGGTCGAGCTGGCCCGCCGCCACCTGCTCCGCCAGTCGGCGGGCGGCGCGCACCAGCTCGCGGCGCCCGCCGTAGTTGGTGCAGACGTTGAAGTGGATGCCGCTGTTGGTGGCGGTGCGCGCGGTGGCGTCGGCGATCAGGGCCTGCAACCGCTCCGGCAGCGCCTCCAGGTCGCCCAGGAAGCGGATGCGCACCTGCTCGCGCATCAGACCCTCCAGCTCCCGGGCCAGAACCCGCTCAAACAGGGCCATCAGAAACGTGACCTCCTCGCCGGGCCGGTTCCAGTTTTCGGTGGAGAAGGCGTAGGCGGTGAGGGCGCCGATCCCCCAGTCACTGCAGAGCCTCAGGGTGCGCTTGAGCGCCTCGACGCCGGCGCGGTGACCCATCACCCGGGGCAGGCCCCGCTGGCGGGCCCAGCGGCCATTGCCATCCATGATCACCGCCACGTGGGCGGGCAGGCGATCGGGAGCCAGCTGGGGGGGCAGCGGCTCTCGCGAGAGCGAGGGTGTGGTCGCCAGGGCGCGACTCATCCGCGGGGTTCCGGCGGGTCCGTTGCCACGCTACGACCCACCGGCGCGGAGGCCAGCGACTCGGTCAGCAGATCATGGAGGCGGCTGCTGGTGATCGGTCGCTCCAGGCGGCCCTGGCAGGCCAGCGACAGGGTGCCCGTTTCCTCGGACACCACCACGCAGAGGCAGTGGTCATGCCGCTCGGTGAGCCCGAGGGCGGCCAGGTGGCGGGTGCCATAGCGGTTCAGGCCCTGGCGGGAGAGGGGCAGGATCACCCCGGCGGCCACAATCCGGTTCTTGCGCACCAGCACCGCCCCGTCATGGAGGGGGGTGTCGAGGGCGAACAGGTTGAGCAGCAGGTCCACCGAGAGATGGGCGTCGAGCTTCACGCCTGGATTGAGGAAGTCCTCCGGCCGCAGATCGCTGCCCAGGTCGAGAACGAGCAGGGCGCCCCGGCGGGCCTGAGAGAGGCGCCCCGCCGCTTCGGTCAGCACGCTCACCGCCCCGCTGGCCAGGGAGTCGCGGCGGCGGTCGGCGAACAGGGCATCGATGCGACCGGTGCCGAGCAGCTCCATCACCCGCCGCAGTTCCCCCTGCCAGAGCACCGCCAGGGCGAGGCTGCAGGCCATCACCAGGGCATCCACCAGCTTGCTGGTGAGGGGCAGGCTGGCGGTGCGCTGCACCACCCAGGCCAGGGCCACCAGAAACAGATAGCCGCGCAGCAGCCAGAGGCTGCGGGCCTCGGTGACCCGCCCTAAGACGACCAGTCCGAGGGCCGTGGCCGCCAGCAGGTCGAGCGGCAGGCGCCAGTCGAGAGTCTGCAGCCAGAACGGGAAGGCCTGCACAACGGCGATCGGGGGCTACCGCGGAGGCGGAGCGTGGGAGGTCACAGGGTCATGAGGGCTCCGGCCAGGCCGGGTTGCTCCTCAAGGTCACTGTACCGGCCCGAGCCGCTCCGGCAGCAGGTCGAAGCGCAGCAGGTCCTCCGGTTGTTCCCGGCGCTGCACCAGGTCGGCCAGCCCGTCGTGCACCAGCACGGCGGCGGGGCGGGGAATGCGGTTGTAGTTGGAACTCATCGAGGCGTTGTAGGCGCCGGTGCTGAACACCGCCAGCACCTCGCCGGAGTGGGCGGTCGGCAGGCGCACGTCCCGCAGCAGCACGTCGCCGGATTCGCAGTGCTTGCCCGCCACGGTCACCAGTTCGTCGGCGTCGGCGAGGGGGCGATCGGCGAGAACGGCCGTGTAGCGCGACTGGTAGGTGATCGGCCGCGGGTTGTCGCTCATGCCGCCATCCACCGAGAGGTAGGTGCGCACCCCGGGCACCGGTTTGCGGCTGCCGACCGCATAGAGCGTGACGCCGGCGGTGGCCACCAGGGAGCGACCCGGTTCGCACAACAGACGGGGAAGGGTGAGGGAACGGGCGCGGCAGGCGTCGGCCACGGCGCTGGCGATGGTGCGCACCCAGTCGTGGATCGCCGGGGGATCATCGCTGGCGATGTAGCGGATCCCCAGGCCGCCGCCCAGGTTCAGGTCCCGGCAGGGGTGGCCGAGGGAGCGGGCCAGGGCCAGGGCGTCAGCCATCACCCCGGCCAGATCCCGGTGCGGCTCCAGTTCGAAGATCTGGGAGCCGATATGGGCGTGCAGGCCATCCAGCCAGGCCCAGGAGCAGTCCACCAGGTGGCGCAGCGCACTCTCCAGCTGGTCGGGATCAAAGCCGAACTTGCTGTCGAGGTGACCGGTGCGGATGTAATCGTGCGTGTGGCATTCGATGCCGGGGGTGAAGCGCAGCAGCAGGCGCACCGGCCGACCGACGGCAGGGGCCACCTGGGCCAGCAGGTCGAGATCGTGCCAGTTGTCGACCACCACCGTCACCCCGTGGGCCACGGCCAGCTCCACCTCCTCGCGTGATTTGTTGTTGCCGTGCAACACGATCCGCTCCGGCGGCATGCCGCCCCGCAGGGCGGTGAGCAGTTCACCGGCGGAGACGGCATCGAGGCCGAGCCCTTCGCTGGCCACCAGGCTCGTGATCGCCAGTGAGCTGTTGGCCTTGGAGGCGTAGAGGGCGAGGGAGGGGCCGGGATAGAACTCGGCCAGGGCCTCCCGATAGGCGCGACAGGCGGCTCGGATGCTCTCCTCATCCAGCACGTACAGAGGGGTGCCGTAGGTGCGGGCCAGCTCACTGAGCAGGCACCCCCCCACCATCAGGCGGTCCTGCCCATCGAGGCGGGTGCTGAGGGGCGTGAGGTTGCGATTGGGGCTGCGGGAATCCCGTTCGGCTTCATAGGCACGACCCACGGCTGGGTCCCCCACGGATCCGGCGCCGGCGGCGGAGCTGGCGGGCTGGACGCTGGTCACCATGGGAACCCGCCGGGAAAGACACACCGATTGATGCTAACCAGGCCCCATGCGTCCCTCCGTTCCCGACCAACCTGTTCCCGACCAAGCCGGTCCCGGCGGCGGCGGCGCGGACGATGGCCCCGGGGCGCTGCGCCTGGCCGAACTGACGCGGCTGGATCTGGCGGCCTGCCTGGCCCTGGATCGGGCCAGCCTGGGCGGGCTCTGGAGCGAGGCGCAGTGGCTCCGGGAGCTGGAGGAGGAGCGTCGCCCCGGCGTGGGCTTGTTCCGGGGGGACGACCTGCGGGCCCTGGCCACCGGCTGGCTGGTGCTGGATGAACTGCACATCACGGCGGTGGCGGTGGCGCCGGTCTGGCGGCGCCGCGGGCTGGGCGCCAGGGTGATGATGGCCCTGCTGCGTCGCTCCCTGGAGCTGGGAGCCGAGCGGGCCACCCTGGAGGTGGCGGCCAGCAATCGGGCGGCGCGGGGGCTTTACGCGGCGCTCGGCTTCCGGGAAGCCGGCATTCGTCACCGTTACTACAGCAACGGTGACGATGCGCTGATCCAGTGGATGAACCTGACGCGGGCACTGGGTACGGGAAACCGATAACTTTATTGCGAAAGCCAATCATTTGAGCTCGGCCGAATACTTTTTGCTCATCCGCATCCCAGCTCCAGCAAGGCCTCTGCCCCCCACCTCCACGACCTGGCACATGCCCCCGCCGCGGACCCTTTCCTCCTGATAGGTTGGTGAGACCTGCAATCGGCCCAGCCCATGTTCGAGCGGTTCACCGAGAAGGCCATCAAGGTGATCATGCTGGCCCAGGAGGAGGCCCGCCGCCTCGGCCACAACTTCGTGGGAACGGAGCAGATCCTGCTGGGCCTGATCGGCGAGGGCACCGGCGTCGCCGCCAAGGTTCTCAAGTCGATGGGCGTCAACCTCAAGGATGCCCGGGTGGAGGTGGAGAAGATCATCGGCCGCGGTTCCGGCTTCGTGGCGGTGGAGATCCCCTTCACCCCGCGCGCCAAGCGGGTGCTGGAGCTCTCCCTGGAGGAGGCCCGCCAGCTCGGCCACAACTACATCGGCACCGAACACCTGCTGCTCGGCCTGATCCGCGAAGGGGAAGGGGTGGCCGCCAGGGTGCTTGAGAACCTTGGCGTCGACCTGGCCAAGGTGCGCACCCAGGTGATCCGCATGCTCGGCGAAACCGCCGAGGTGGCGGCCGGCGGTGGCGGCAAGGGATCCACCAAAACCCCCACCCTTGATGAATTCGGCAGCAACCTCACCAACCTGGCCGCCGAGTCGAAGCTCGATCCGGTGGTGGGCCGCCAGCACGAGATCGACCGCGTCATCCAGATCCTGGGCCGCCGCACCAAAAACAACCCGGTGCTGATCGGTGAGCCCGGCGTGGGCAAGACCGCCATCGCCGAAGGGCTGGCCCAGCGCATCACCTCCGGTGACATCCCCGACATCCTCGAAGACAAGCGTGTCCTCACGCTCGACATCGGACTGCTGGTGGCCGGTACCAAATATCGCGGTGAATTTGAGGAGCGGCTCAAGAAAATCATGGAGGAGATCCGCTCCGCCGGCAATGTGATCCTCGTGATCGACGAGGTGCACACCCTGATCGGCGCCGGCGCCGCCGAGGGCGCCATCGACGCGGCCAACATCCTCAAGCCGGCCCTGGCGCGGGGTGAGCTGCAGTGCATCGGCGCCACCACCCTCGACGAATACCGCAAACACATTGAGCGCGATGCGGCTCTCGAACGCCGCTTCCAGCCGGTGATGGTGGGCGAACCCTCAGTGGAGGACACGATCGAGATTCTGCGTGGATTGCGTGAGCGCTACGAACAGCACCACCGCCTCAAGATCACCGATGAAGCAATCGTGGCCGCTGCCACCCTCGGCGACCGTTACATCTCTGACCGCTTCCTACCCGACAAGGCGATCGACCTGATCGATGAGGCCGGCAGCCGCGTACGCCTGCTCAACTCCAAGCTGCCCCCCGCGGCCAAGGAGGTGGATAAGCAACTGCGGGGCGTGCAGAAGCAGAAAGACGATGCGGTACGCCAGCAGGATTACACCAAAGCCGGTGAGCTGCGCGACCGGGAGGTGGAGCTGCGCGAACAGTTGCGCTCCATTCTTCAGGCCCGCCGCGACGAGGAGCCCAGCGGTGACTCGCCTCAGGATGGCGCGCTGCCCGTGGCCGTCACCGCCGAGGAGATCGGCGCCGATGGGGTGCGCACCCCCCTGGTCACCGAGGAAGATATCGCCCAGATCGTGGCCTCCTGGACCGGCGTTCCGGTGCAGAAACTCACGGAAAGTGAATCGGTGAAGCTGCTCAACATGGAGGAAACCCTCCACCAGCGCCTGATCGGCCAGGACGAGGCCGTGAAGGCGGTCTCCCGGGCCATCCGCCGGGCTCGGGTGGGGTTGAAGAACCCCAACCGACCGATCGCCAGCTTCATCTTCAGCGGCCCCACCGGGGTGGGCAAGACCGAGCTCACCAAGGCGCTGGCCGCCTACTTCTTCGGCAGCGAGGAGGCGATGATCCGCCTCGACATGTCGGAATTCATGGAGCGCCACACAGTCAGCAAGCTGATCGGCTCTCCTCCCGGCTATGTGGGCTTCAATGAAGGGGGCCAGCTCACCGAAGCGGTGCGGCGGCGCCCCTACACGGTGGTGCTGTTCGATGAGATTGAGAAAGCCCACCCCGATGTGTTCAACCTTCTGCTGCAGCTGCTGGAGGATGGTCGTCTGACCGATTCCAAGGGGCGCACGGTTGATTTCAAGAACACCCTGATCATCATGACCTCGAACATCGGTTCGAAAGTGATCGAAAAAGGTGGTGGTGGCCTCGGTTTCGAGTTCGGTGGCGGCGATGCTGAGGACACTCAGTACCATCGCATCCGCTCCCTCGTCAACGAGGAGCTCAAGCAGTACTTCCGGCCTGAATTCCTCAACCGCCTCGACGAAATCATCGTCTTCCGCCAGCTCAACCGCGACGAGGTCAAGGAGATCGCCGAGATCATGTTGCGCGAGGTGTTCGGCCGCATGCTCGAGAAGGGCATCAGCCTTTCGGTCACCGACGCTTTCAAGGAGCGACTCGTGGAGGAGGGCTACAACCCCAGCTACGGCGCACGCCCCCTGCGCCGCGCCGTGATGCGGCTGCTGGAGGATTCCCTGGCCGAGGAGTTCCTCTCCGGGCGGATCGGCGATGGCGATTCGGCGGTGGTGGATGTGGACGACAACAAACAGGTCGTGATCCGCGGTCAGGATGTGGCGCCCCTGCCCTCCCTGGCCGGGGCCGGGGCGTGATCGTTCCCGGGCCCGTTCTGCCCTGAGCGCATGGCCGCCACTCCTCAGCAGCACGCCATCGCCCCCAGCTGCGTTCTGAGGGGCGAGGGAGCCTGGCAGGAAGCCCTCGGGCGCCTGCCCCTGCTCTGCCGAACCCCCCTGCTGCTCGGCCGCAGCGCCGCCACCGCCGATCTGCGCCGCGGCCTGGCCGCCGACCTGGAGGCGATCGCCCTGAAGCCGGTGCCCGCCAACCTCCGCCATGACTGCTGCGAGGAGGATCTTCAGGAGCTTGAGCACACCGCCCGCAACTCCGGCTGCGACGCGGTGCTGGCCGCCGGCGGCGGCAAGGTGCTCGATGCCGGCAAGCTGCTGGCCCACCGTCTCCAGCTGCCCTGCATCACGGTTCCCACCAGCGCCGCCACCTGCGCCGGCTGGACCGCCCTGGCCAACCTCTACACCCCCAGCGGTGCCTTCCGCGGCGACGTGACCCTCAGCCGCTGCCCCGATCTGCTGGTGTTCGAGCACCGCTTCGTGGCCCAGGCCCCGCCCCGCACCCTGGCCAGCGGCATCGCCGACGCGATGGCCAAGTGGTACGAGGCGTCGGTGAGCAGTGGCGCCAGCGCCGATGGGGTGGTGCAGCAGGCGGTGCAGATGGCCCGGGTGCTGCGCGACCAACTGCTGCTGGAGGCGGAGCTGGCTCTGGCGGAGCCCGGCGGCGCGGCCTGGGGCCGGGTGGTGGAGGCCTGTGCTCTCACCGCCGGCCTGATCGGCGGCATCGGTGGCGCCCGCTGCCGCACCGTGGCGGCCCATGCGGTGCACAACGGCCTCACCCAGCTGGAGGCCAGCCATGGCCGCCTGCACGGTGAGAAGGTGGGCTTCGGCATCCTCGTGCAGTTGCGCCTGGAGGAACAGCTGGGGGGCAACCGCCTGGCGGAGCAGGCCCGCCGCCAGCTGCTGGAGCTCTTCGAGCGCCTCGACCTGCCGGTGAGCCTGCCCCAGCTCGGCCTGGGCGCCGTCCGGCTCGCGGATCTCGACGAGGTGTGTCGCTTCGCCTGCCGCGACGGCTCCGACCTGCACCACCTGCCCTTCCGGGTGGGGCCCACCGAGCTCCTCGCCGCCCTGGTGAGCACCACCGCCGCGCTGCGCCCCTCGTGAGCGCCAGCGCCAACGGCGACGGCCGGACCCTGGTGGAGTGGGCCGCCACCGGCCTGCTCGATCCGCTCGGCCGCTCCCTGGCCGCCGCCGTGCAGTGGTGGGAGCTGCCGGGGTTCGCGGAGCGCTGGCCAGTGGCGGTGCTCGGCGAGGGGCCGCCGCTGCTGCTCCTGCATGGCTTCGACAGCTCCTTCCTGGAGTTCCGCCGCCTGGCGCCCCTGCTGGCCCCCCAGCACCGCCTGCTGATCCCCGACCTGTACGGCTTCGGCTTCTCTCCCCGGCCGGCCGATGGGGAGTACGCACCGGCGGGGATTCTGCGCCACCTCGAAGCGCTGCTGGTGAAGCTGGAGCAGCAGACCCCCGGCCCGGTGGGGTTGATCGGCGCCTCGATGGGGGGGTCGGTGGCGGTGGAGCTGGCGCGGCGCTGCCCGGATCGCATCGCCCGCCTGCTGCTGCTGGCTCCCGCCGGCCTCAACGGCCAGCCCCGGCCCCTGCCGCCGATCCTCGATGGTCTGGGGGTGCGCCTGCTGTCCCTGCCGGCGGTGCGCCGCGGCCTCTGCCGCAGCGCCTTCGCCGATCCCGAGGCCTCGATCGGTCCGGCGGAGCTGGAGATTGCCTCGCTGCACCTGGCCACCCCGGGCTGGGGGGAGTCCCTGCGCCGTTTCGCCCGCTCAGGCGGTTTCGCCGGCTGTGGCGCGCCCCTGCCGCCCCAGCCCCTGGCGGTGCTCTGGGGCGCCGAGGACCGCATCCTTCGCCCCCCCCAGAAGCGGGCGGCCCTGGCCCTGCTGGGGGAGCGCCTGCGGGAGGTGGAGGGCTGCGGTCACCTGCCCCACCTCGACCGCCCCCAGCTGGTGGCCGACAGCTGGCTGCAGCCCCGGCCCGCGGCCGGGAGCGACTGACGGTGCCGGCCGCGCGCCATCCTGGGGCTGCACCTGCCCGGGTTGAGCCGATGTCGACACTGCTGGTCCGCCTGGGGCGGATGCTCGCCCCCCTGGTGCTTGCCCTGCTGGTCCTGGCGCTGCCACCCGTGGCATCGGCCTCCCTCCTGCACCTGGAGGGTCCGGTGCCCGACGACCTGGGGGTGCGCGACGGCCACCTGGCGGCCTGCCCCACCCCTGCCCACTGCCAGCGGGAGGAATGGCCCAGCCCCGACCCCCGGGCGGCCCTGGCGGACCTGCTGCCGGTGGTGCTCGCCCTGGATGGTGTGGCCCTGGTGGAAACGGGGGCGGACTACCTGCACGCCACGGTGACCAGCCGCCTGTTCGGTTTCGTGGACGACCTGGAACTCCATGCCGATGCCGGGCGGGGGGTGCTGGAGGCGCGCTCCGTCTCCCGGCTGGGGGATTCCGACCTGGGGGTGAACGCCAGACGGCTGGCGACCCTGCGCCAGGCGCTGACAGCCGCCGCCACCTAGTTCTCTCCGCCTTCACCCCCTTCGCCGCCCTCGCCACCTTCACCGCCCTCGTCCTGCTGGTCGGTGGCCGGCGGGGTGCCCATGGAGGGCTTGGCCGACTCGGCCGGCTGGGGGCGCTTCTCCTTGGACCCCTCGCCCCCGCAGCCGCTGAGGCCCGCGATCAGGCTGGCGCTGGCCAGGAACAGGGCGATGCTGGAACGGGCCATGGAGAAGGCGTGGGGATCAACCCATTCTTGAAGCGCCGCTGCTGAACCGTGATCCCATAGGCTCCGGCCGCTGCGGTTTCGTCACCATGCACCTGGTCCTCGAGTCGCTCCTCGATGACGGCCAGCTGGAGGAACTGCGGCAGGCCCTGCTCAGCCCCGATGCCCCCTGGCGTGATGGCGCCGCCACGGCCGGCTGGCACGCCCGGGGCGTGAAGCGCAACCGCCAGCTCGAGCAAAGCTCGCCCCTGCACCAACGCCTGGGCGAAGGTCTGGAGCGGGCGCTACTGGATCAGCCACTGCTGATGGCCGCCGCCCAGCCCCGGCTGGTGCACGGCCTGCGCTTCAGCCGCATGGGGCCCGGCGAGGGCTACGGCCGCCATGTGGACAACGCCTTCATGGCCGGCGGCCGCTCGGATCTCTCCTTCACCGTGTTCCTGAGTGGGCCGGAGCGCTACAGCGGCGGCTCGCTGGTGCTGGAGGAGCCGACGGGCGAGCGGAGCTGGCGCCTGGGCGCCGGCCAGGCGCTGGTGTACCCGAGCACCCTGCTGCACCGCGTCGAGACCGTGGCGAGCGGCGAGCGGCTGGTGGCGGTGGGCTGGATCGAAAGCCGGGTGCGCAGCGCCGAGCAACGGGAGCTGCTGTTCGAGCTCGACACCGCCCGCCGCTCCCTGTTCGCGCGGCAGGGGAAGGGGGAGGAATTCGACCTGCTCTGCCGCTGCCACGCCAACCTGTTGCGGATGTGGGGATCCTGAGGGGTCCGTGGGTCTGGCCAGTGTTGACTCCGACAGAATCGAAGCCCTGACCCACCGAGCCCACGGTGTCCTCCGAGAGCGCGGCCAAGCCTGCGCCGCAGCGCGTGCCCTGCCCGGAGCGGCAACGCGTGCTGGCGGCCTCCGCCCCCTGGCTGGGGGCCCTGCTCAACCTGCTGCCGGGGCTCGGAACGGGCTACGTGTACCAGCGGCGCTGGCGGGCCTGGTGGATCACCTCCGTGCTGGTGGTGGGTTGGAGCGCCGTCGCGCTGGCGCTTGGAGCGGAGGCGGATGGGGCGACCCCGGCGTGGATCGCTCCCGCCGGCCTGCTGGCGCTGTCGATGGCATCGGCGGCGGAAGCCTTCCTGGCGGCCCGCAAGGCTCGCCACGACTGAGACGCTCCCCGGCCGGCCGGATGGGGTAGGACGGCCGCAGCCACGTCGTCGCCGCCATGTCCGCGAACCGCACCGGCCCCGAAGCAGCGGAGCCCGGGCCCGTGCTGGCCCTGCTCTCCCGAGGTCTGGAATTCTGGGTGCGCCAGCAGTGCCAGGCGATCGAGCAGCTGGAGATCCGGCTGGAGGGGTCGGCCCTGCAGCTGCTGCGCGGTCGCCTGGAGGGGGTGAGCGTGCGCGCCAGGGGGGTGCGTTACCAGGAGCTGGAGATGGACGATGTGCGCCTGCGGGGGGAGGCGATGCGGGTGCGGATGGGCCGCCTGCTGCGCCACCAGAGCCTGGAACTGGAGGATTCCTTTCTGGTGCGGGGCGCGATCTGCTTCAGCGCCGAAGGCCTGAACCGCTCCCTGGCCCATCCGAACTGGAGCTGGCTCGGCGATCAGCTGGCGGAGGATCTGCTGGGAATTCGGCCCCTGGCGGGCCTGAGCCTGCGCGATGACCAGCTGATCCTCCAAGCCCGCTCGGCGGCACCGGAGAGCCAGGTGGTGGAGCGCGCCACCCGGCTCAGCAGCCAGGAGGGAACGGTGACGCTGGTGTCACTGGAGGGGGAGGTCTGCTCCAGCCTGCCGATGGATCCAACGATCCGGATCGAGAGGGCGGAGCTGGCGGCCGGCAGGATCGAACTGGGCGGGCAGGCGCGGATCATCCCCTGAGGCTGGGGCCGCTCAGCGCCCCTGCAGCCAGGGCAGCACGAGGGTCACCAGGGTGTAGACCACCGCCGGCACGAACAGGTAGCTGTCGATGCGATCGAGCACGCCGCCATGGCCGGGGATGACGTCGCCGGAATCCTTGAGGCCGGCATCGCGCTTCATCATCGATTCGGTGAGGTCGCCCACCAGGGCGAACACCGCCACCACGGCACCGAGCAGGCCGCCGAACAGCCAGCCCAGGCGCCAGCCCAGCAGCAGACCCCCCAGCGCCCCCACCAGCAGGGCGCAGAGGAGACCGCCCACCGCCCCCTCGACGGTCTTGCCGGGGGAGATCGGCGAGAGGGGATGGCGGCCGAGACGGCGGCCGATCACATAGCTGCCGATGTCGGTGGCGACGATCAGGAAGCAGGCCAGCAGGGTGAGGGCCAGACCGGCGCTGGCGGCGCTGCCGTGGGCCGTGAGGTTCGGCACCAGGGCTGGATCGACGAGGTCGCGCAGCTTGATCCAGTGGCTGGGCAGGAAACCGAGGTAAAAGAGGCCGAACACCGAGGCGGCCACATCGGCGATCGTGCCGGTGCGCGGCTGCAGCAGCAGCCAGCCGCAGATCACCGCGCCGGAGGCGGGCAGCACCGCGGCGGCCACATCCGCCCCCAACCAGCCGCCGCCGGCGGCCGCCTGGGTGGAGAGCAGCATCAGCTGCACAGCCACCAAGGTGGTCTTGGTGGCGGGCCGGATGCCCTTGAACTGGGCCATCCGGAAGAATTCCTGCAGGCCCAGGTGCACGATCACCCCCACCGCCAGGGTGAACCACCAGCCCCCCAGCCAGACCACCAGGGCGCCGAAACCACCGGCGGCCCAGCCGCTCGCCAGGCGAGCCAGGGAGGTGGCGGTGCGGCGTGGCGGAGGGGAGGGGGACAACGGCGGAAGGGCGTGGCGCGGGATCTCAGCGCTCGGCCGCGATCATGAACAGGGGCTCGGCGGCCGCCAGCTTGGCCTGGCTGCCGCGGCGCTGCATGCGGTGCACGGTGGCCTGAACCACCTGCACATCCCGGGCGCCCAGCTGGCTGAGGGTGTCGGTGGCATCCACCAGGCCCTCCAGGCTGGCGGTGCTGATCACGATCCGACCGTTCGGACGCAACCCCTCCCACACCACCCGCAGCACATCCCCCAGGGGCCGACCCACCTCCAGCAGCACGCGGTCGGGGTGGGGGGGCAGGGCGTTGAGATCATCCGGGGCGCGCCCGGCGTGGATGTGCAGATTGGCGATGCCGAAGCGCTGGCGGTTGCGCTCCAGCAGCTCGATCGCCTCCGGATCCCGCTCCAGGGTGTGCACCGCCCCGGCGGGCAGCAGGCGGGCGATCTCCAGGGCGAGGGCACCGGTGCCACCGCCGATGTCCCACACCAGGGAATCGGCCCGGGGCCGCAGGTGCACCAGCAGCATCACCCGCAGCTCGAGGGGGGTGGGGCTGAAGCCGGGGGCATCGACGAACAGGGCGTCGGGAAGCCCCGGCGTGACGAAGTCCCAGTGGAAGGGAGGGGGGGTGGCAGCGGAGCCGGAACCGGAGCCGGGATCCGTCATCGTGCCCCACGCAGGGTCGGGATGATGGCACCGTATCAGCGGACCACCCGCAGGGTGGTGGGCACCTGGCCGGGCCAGAGGCGCGCCTGCTCCGCCAGCCAGGCGGCCCGCCCGGCGTCGAGCCGCTCCCCCGGAATCAGCAGGGGGATGCCGGGGGGATAGGGGCAGACGGGTTCGGCGGCGAGGCGTCCGGCGCAGCGCTCCAGCTCCAGCCGCTCCGCCTCAGTCCGCCAGGCCTGGCCCAGGGGCATCTCCGGCGCGGCCAGCAGCGGCAGCGGCGGCGGCGTGAAGGGCGCCAGGGGGGCACCGCCCAGGGCCCGCCGCAGCTCCGTCAGGGCGTGGGGCAGGCGCCGCTCCATCCCCGGCGGCGGCACCAGGCCAAGGCAGAAGGTGAGGGCGCCGGGCTCGGGCAGTTCGCAGATCACCCCGCGCTCCAGCAGCCAGGCGTCGGC
>JBIKTO010000263.1:0-4652 GCA_044348065.1 Cyanobium sp. | reverse complement strand
CGATCAAAGACTCGTATTGGCGGCAATGGGGCCCCAGCAACGCCTCCGCCACCTGATCCGCCAGCGCCGCCGGCGGCCGCCCGGCGCGGCAGGCCACCGCCCCCAGATCGACACTCAGACGCTGAAAGAAGCGCAGGCCGATGTCGTCGCTGTCGTCGCAGCGATCCAGCAGCGAGGGCGCCAGCTCCAGAAACCGCCACAGCAGCTCCAACGCCTGGGCGGGGGCCTGCTCCGCGATCACACCGGCGATCGCCTGCCGCTGCCGCTCCAGATCCGCCAGCAGGACATCGCGCTCGCGGATCTCCAGCCAGCGGTTGGAGCGCTCCACGGCGGCCAGCCGCTTGCGCACCTCCTGCGCCATCTCCTCGGGCCCGCGACTCTCCGCCAGGGCCAGCCGCAACGTGCGCCGCGCCGCCGCGTTGCCCTCCGTGAGCTGCAGCAGCAGGGCCGCCAGCCGCACGGCGCCCAGGCCCTCGAGGTTTTTGGCGTTGAGGCTGGAGCGGCCGGCCATCGGATCAGGGGGGTCGCGCGGCGCGGTGGCGCGGGGTTTGGCGATTCTCCTGCGGCGGAGCGGTTCGAGGTGATTCCCTCCTTAATCTGCCCCAACCCGCCCGGGGCCCCATCAGCCGTCGCCGTCCCAACCCCAGGCCGAACGCCGGCTTCAGCGGCTCCAGCCCCGAGCAGCAGCTGGTGGAGAAACTGCGCCGCATCGAGGCGCTCCACGCCCGGCCCGGCAGCGACGGGGAACGGCAGGCCGCCGAACGGGCCCGCGAACGCATCCAGGCGCGCCTGAAGGAGCTGGAGGCCGAAGAGCCGCCGATCGAGATCCGCTTCTCGCTGTCGGATCAGTGGTCGCGTCACCTGTTCGTGGCCCTGCTGCGCCGCTACGGCATCCGCCCCTACCGCTACCGCGGCCAGCGCCGCACCACCGTGATGGCGCGGCTCAATCGCCGCTTCGTGAACGACACCCTCTGGCCCGAATTCCTGGAGCTGCAAAGCACCTTGGTGGCCTACTTCGACACCCTCACCGATCGGGTGATTGAACAGGCCCTGGAGGTGAAGGCCGGCGAGGCTGAGGAGCAGAACGAGGCCACACCGCAGCTGGCGCCGCAGGAGCATCAGGGGTCGTTGATGTAGGGGAGCTCGGGCAGGGGCCTGGCGGCCCTGGCGGCCGAAGTCGATGGCTGAACGGGGCAGGCTCGACCTCTGGCCCCGCAACCCCCTGGCCTATCCCCTCGCACCATCGGCCACCAACGGGCTTCGCCAGGCAAGTGTTGTGATGACCTGGCTGCCCACCACCGTTCATGCCGATCAGCTGCAGGGTCCGCTCGGCCGGCTCACGGCAGCCGACGTGGCGACGATCGCCGCCACGGTGATTCAGGCCCTCGATCTGCAGGGCCTCGAACCCTGGCAACCGTCCTGAACAGGATCGCCCGGCACCTGCGGCCACGTTCCCTGGCACAGGGCGACTGGGATGGCTTCTCGGACACCGATCGGCTGGTGGTGGCCGCCGATCGGCACCCGGACGCGCTGGTGGGCGATCCGGGCCCAGGCCTGCTTCTTTGCCTCCCAGGCGGCGGAATCGCCCCACAGCCATGGCCTCCCCAAGCTGGTCGAGGTGCTGGAACAACAAGGCGTGGAAGCCTCGGGCCTGGCGAGCCTGCCCCTGCGCGCTCTGACGCGCATGACCGTGACCAGCCGCTATCCGCTGGAGGCGCAGGCGAATTACAATGAAGCTTCGCCAGTAATTCATGCGATGCGCAGCACGATCACCGCGCGCGGTCAGACCGTGGTACCCGCCCCGATCCGCGAGCGCTTCGGCCTTGGGCCCTCCACCCGCCTGGAGTGGATCGTCGACGGCGATGGCGCCATCCGGGTGGTGCCGGTGGACCTCGACCCCATCCGCGCCTTTCGTGGTTCCGGCGCCGGTGGCGGCACCGCCCGGCTGCTGAAGGAACGCCAGCTCGAGCGGCGCAAGGAAGACGAATGACCACGCGCTGGCTGCTCGACACCTCCGCTCTCCTCGCCCTGCGGGACGACGAGGACGGCGCCGAACGGGTGGCCCGGTTGCTTCAGGCAGCCCGAAGCGGCGAAAGCCGCTGCCTGGTCTGCTTCATGAGCCGCATGGACGTGCTCTATCGCGTCTGGAAAGACGAGAGCGAACGCCACGCTCGCCTCGCTGATGCCCAGCTGCAGTCGTTGCCGATCACTTGGGTGCCCTGCAGCGATGACCTCCTGGAGCAGGCCGCCGCCATCAAGGCCAACCATCGCCTCTCGCTGGCTGATGCCTGGATCGCCGCCGCCGCCCAGCGGGAAGGGGCGGTGTTGGTGCACAAAGACCCGGTGTTCATGGCGTTGGATCAGGTGCCGCAGGAGTGGTTGGGCTGAGCAGGATCGAGGCGGAACACGGAAGGCCGATCAGCAGCAAGACCCCGCGATTGGGCTTGTTCGGCAACCGAACGACATTGTTTATCGGAGCCGAAGGCTGCGCACGAGGCAGCACGAATGGCGGAGGTAGCCGCAGTCGGCCGGAGACCATGGCGCGAGAACGCCAGAGAAAGAGCTTGGAGCGCCTTGAGCCAGCAGCATTGCTTTCCAGCTGAGTCCAGCTCGACCCCTCCCCATCCAACGGAACCCGATGACGGGCCTTCCTGACCCTGATGGCCCAGCGCCCCCAGGCAGAGGAGGAGGGCGGTGAGGCCTGAATCGCCAGCCAATCGAGGCGCCTACGGCGCCAGCGCAGAACAGCCAACAAGCGCAAGCGAATAACCGCAAGCCAACAGCCGCGAGCCAACAGCCAGAGTTAAAAAACAGCCGAGTGTTGAGGGATTAAGGGTTTAAGGGTTAAGGGAAGGGCCCTGGGGGAGGCAGACCACACGGAACCCAACGACGTCGTAGGCATCGTCGGGCTGGCCGAGGGCGCGGCAGGCCGAGCGGCAGTTCCTGGGATCGTAGTACCAGGAGCCGCCGCGCAGCAGCCTTGCGCCATCTTGCTCCGAATTATTATTTCGCCAGGCACTGCCATCGATCGGAGCTCCTTCATAGTTTTCATGCCAATGATCCAAGCACCATTCCCACACATTGCCGTGCATGTCCTGCAGGCTCCAGGCATTGGCCGGGAACATCCCCACCGGCGTGGTCTGCTCTCGGTAGATCCCTTTAGGCCCTTCGCCATAACCATAGTTTCCATCGTAATTGGCCAGCTCCGGGCTGATCGTATCTCCAAAATAAAAGGGCGATATCGTTCCCGCCCGGCAGGCGTATTCCCACTGGGCTTCGCTCGGCAGCGTGTAAACATCCCCCGTGATCGCCGATAAGCGACGGCAACATTCGATCGCCTGGTCCCAGCTCACCTGCTCCACCGGCCGCTGGTCGCTGTCGGGCTGGCCGGAGAAGTGGGAGGGAGTCAGGGGCAGGTCTTGCTGCCAGCGCTGCCCCAGCGGCGGCACCAGCCGCGCCACCGCCCGCCACTGGGCCTGGGTGATCGGCGTCTGGCCCATCAGAAACCCCGCCAACCGCACCCGGTGCTGGGGTCCCTCGCTCTCTCTGCGCTCCGGTTCATCCACCGGGGACCCCATCACAAACTCACCCGCCGGGATCGCGATCAGCGGCAGGCTCACCCCATCGCCCAGCTCCAGCGTGCGGCCCTGCAGCAGCCGGGCGGGGGCGGGCGCCGCCACCACAGCCTCTGGCTGAGGCTTCAGAGCCTTGCGGATCTCCAGGCCGATCGTTTTGAGCGCCTCCTTCGCCTCGGCTTCCGCCATCTGGTCCAGGGGGCGATTGGGCGGCAGCACGGCCTGGTACTGGTGGATCTCCGTTTCCTCCACCAGGCAGGCGCTGAGGCTCACCCACAGCACCCGCACCCCCTCCGCTTCCGCCGCCGCCAGCAGCTTCGGCACCTCCTCGCCCATCACAAACTCCGAGGCCAGGAAGTGGTCGCTCACCAGCAGCAGGGCCACACTCGCCTGGGCCAGGGCCGTTTCGATCGCCTCGCGCCACTTGCGGCCGGCCTCGATCTGGCTGTCGTCCCACAGCCGCAGCTCCTGGCCGCTGCCCCGCAACAGCGGCGCCATCATCCGCTTCAGCCGCTCCACCCAGTCGCGATCGGCGTGGCTGTAGCTGATGAACACATGCCGGCGCTCAGGGGCTGGCTGGAGCACGCCTCGCTGGGGACCGGTGGTTCGTGCGCATTGTGGCAGGGGCAGACCCTGGCGCGCCCGGGAGCCGGGGTGGCTGGACGGTGCGAGGGGTAACCGGCGGTGGCACTGAATCATGGGGGCGCCCCCCTACTCCCCACTCACCCCTCCCAACTCCCTTGCCCAGCGATCACTGGTACGCCGAGGTGTTCCGGGCCCTGCCCGATCTGGTGCGGCAGCTCCTGCCCGGGCTGGACGCCACAGGGGCTGGAGCCACGGACGCTGACGCCGCCACGGCCTACACCTTCCGGCCGATCACCCTCAAAAAGGTGGCCCACCATCCCGATGGCGTGCTCTGGCCCCGCCAGCACCCCGGTGGCAGCACTGGGTTTCCGGTGGTGCTCCTGGAGGTGCAGATGCACGCCGATCGGCACTTCCACCGCCGCCTGGCGGCGGAAACCTTCCGGCTCCTGCAACAGCACGGGGAGGTGGAGCATCTGCAGGTGCTGGTGCTTC
>JBIKTO010000262.1:0-4656 GCA_044348065.1 Cyanobium sp. | reverse complement strand
CCAGGCGCTGCTGCCCGTCTGGCGCTCGGCCCTGAAGGCCTCGACGGCGATCGAGAACGACGCCCGCGCCTTCCTGAGCCGGGGCCTGGCGGCCCGCATCGACCTGCTGCGCGCCAGCAGCCTGCGAGCGGCCGACCAGCAGGGGCTGGCCCAGGCGGAAGCCCAGCTGGAGAGCAACCGGGAGCAACTGGCGGCCCTGCTGGACCGGCCGGCGGCCACCCCGCTGGAGGCGGCCGATCCGCTCCAGGAGCTGCCGCCGTGGCCGGAGGATCTGCCCAGCACGGTGCGACGCTCCACCGAGGGCCGCCCCCTGCTGGAGGCCCTGCGTGAGCAGGAGCGGGCCCAGCGCCAGCAGGCCCGCGCCGCCCGCGCCGCCCTGTATCCCAGCCTGAAGCTGGTGGCCGGGGCTGGCTACAGCGGCAACCAGCTCAGTGTTCCGGTGCTCCAGCAGGGTGGCGCCATCGACGGCGCACCCGTGCCGCTGCCGCTGCCCAGCCTGGAGCAGAGCGGCTTCGCGGCCGGTTCCTTCTACAACTGGGGCGTGGCCCTGCTGCTGCGCCAGCCCCTCTGGGATGGCGGCCGGGCCGGCTCCGGGGCGCGGCTGGCCGAGCGGGACGCCGATCTGGTGCGGGCCGACGAGGAGGTGGCCCGCCAGCGCATCCGCCGCGAGGTGAGCCGCGCCTGGAGCGATCTGCAGGCCGCCCCGGCCACGATCGCCGCCGCCCGCGAGGCGGTGAGCGCGGGTGAGCGGGCCGTGCGCGACGCCCGGCTGCGCTATCGGGCGATGGTGGAGCCGATCACCGAAGTGCTGCTGGTGGAGCGGGATCTTCAGGTGGCCCGCGCCGCCCTGCTGGCCGGCCTCACCCGCCAGGCCCTGGATCGGGCCGTGCTGGAGCGGGAGACCGGCGTGGAGAGCGGCGATCCCTGAGGGGCCGCCAGGGCCGCACTTCAGGCCTCGCCGGCCTCCACTCCCTCGAGGTTGCGCAACAGGCTGCGGGCCTCGTCACGGCGCAGGATCAGCACGCTCAGGGGCGGCAGGCAGAGGTCGAGGGAGTTCTCGTAGCCGTGGATCGCCCAGGAATCGGTGAACTTGCCGCCGAGATTGCCGAGGTTGCTGCCGCCGTAGCGGCTGCTGTCGCTGTTGAACACCTCGTTGTAGAAGCCCTCCAGGGGCACGCCGATCCGGTAGCTGCTGTGGCTGGTGGGGGTGAAGTTGGCCACCACCACCAGCCAGTTGCCGGTGGCGCTGCAGCGGCGCATGAAACTGATCACCGAGTGGCGGTTGTCGTTGCAATCGATCCACTGGAAGCCGTACTGATCGAAGTCGTCGCCATAGAGCGCCGGTTCGGAGCGATAGAAGGCGTTGAGATCATCCACCAGACGCTGCAGACCCAGATGGGGTTCGTAATGGAGCAGATCCCATTGCAGATCGCCCCAGACATTCCATTCAGCACGCTGGCCGAACTCCATGCCCATGAAGATGGTCTTCTTGCCCGGGTGGGTCCACATGTAGGTGAGCAGGGCTCGCACATTGGCAAACTTCTGCCAGTCGTCGCCAGGCATCTTGTGGAGCAGGTTGCTCTTGCCGTGCACCACCTCATCGTGACTGAGGGCGAGCATGAAATTCTCGGTGAAGGCGTACCAGATCGAGAAGGTCACGTGGTTCTGGTGGAACTGACGGAACCAGGGATCGAGCTCGAAGTAATCGAGCATGTCGTGCATCCAGCCCATGTTCCACTTCAGATTGAAGCCCAGGCCGCCGATGTCGGTGGGTTGGGTGACGAGGGGCCAGGTGGTGGATTCCTCGGCGATCGAAAGGGCACCGGGGTAATGCTGGAACAGCACGTGATTGGCCTGCTGCAGAAAGCGCACGGCCTCAGTGTTCTCGCGGCCACCATATTCATTGGGCAGCCATTCGCCATCGGGCCGCAGGTAATCGCGATACAGCATCGAGGCGACGGCATCGACGCGAATACCATCGATGTGGAACTCCTCAAACCAATAGATGAGGTTGGCAACCAGGAAGTTGCGCACCTCGTTGCGGCTGTAGTTGAAGATCAGCGTGCCCCATTCCTTGTGCTCGCCGATGCGCGGATCGGCGTGCTCATAGAGGTGCTGGCCATCGAAGAAGGCCAGGCCGTGGGCATCCTTGGGGAAGTGGCCCGGCACCCAGTCGAGGATCACCCCGATCCCCTCGGCATGGCAGCGGTCCACGAAGGCGCGGAATTCATCCGGGCTGCCGTAGCGGCTGGTGGGGGCGTACCAACCGGTCACCTGGTAACCCCAGGAACCATCGAAGGGATGCTCCGAGATCGGCAGCATCTCCAGGTGGGTGAAGCCGCGCGCCTTCACGTAGGGGATGAGCTTGTCGGCCAGCTCCGGATAGGTGAGCAGGCGGGCGCCGGGCTTGAGATCGGCGGCGGGCACCGGCGGCCTGGCGGTGCCATCCGGCTCGAGGTAGGGCTGATCGGCGGCGGCGTGCATCCAGCTGCCCAGGTGCACCTCGTACACGGAGATGGGCTGCTGCAGAGGATTGCGGCTGTCCCGCTCCTCCATCCAGGCGGTGTCGTTCCAGCGGTAGCGGCCGCGGGCCGCCACGATCGAGCCATTGGCGGGCCGCACCTCGTGGCGGAAACCGTAGGGGTCGGCCTTGGCGTAGCAATGGCCGTTCTGGGCCCGCACCTCGTACTTGTAGATCGTGCCCTCCGCCAGGCCGGGGATGAACAGCTCCCAGGAGCCGCCGAGGCGGGACTGCATCGGATGGTGGCGGCCATCCCAGCTGTTGAAGCCCCCCAGCACCGAGACGCTGCGGGCGTTGGGAGCCCACAGACAGAACATCACACCGGCGACGCCCTCGATCTCCACCAGATGGGCACCCATCCGCTCCCAGATGTGGTGGTGATTGCCCTCGGCGAAGAGGTGGCGATCGAGTTCGCCCATCCACTCCGGCCGGAACGCCCAGGGATCGTGCTGCTCGTGCACGATGCCGCCCCGCTCCACCCGCAGGCGGTAGCCACTGCCGGGGTCGGCGTCGAGGGCGGCCTCGAAGATCCAGGGGTGATGGGGCGTGGCCATCGCCAGCACGGCATCGCCCAGGAGCAGCTCCACCCGGGCCGCTTCCGGCATCCACACCCGCACCACCCAGCCACCGCCCTCGAGGGGCTGGGGGCCCAGCACCGCGAAGGGATGGTCGTGGCGGCATTCCGCCAGCCGTGTCGCGTCCTCAGCCATCCAATCCAGGCTGGCGATGGTCATGGGTGTCGAGGTGGGCGTTGAGCCGGGAGCTTACGTCCGCTTCGGCGGCGGAGCTCAGGGGGCGGGGGAGGGCGCGTTGGGATCGGTGGGGAAATTGACGTTGATGATCTGGTTCTGGTTGTCGAGCACCACGAACAGGTTGTCGGTGAGGCGGTTGAAGCGGATCGTCACGATCACCAGCTTCATCTCCGGCGTGTTCTCGGCGCGGGAGACGCGCACGATGCGATCGAAGTTGCCGGTGATCCGCTGCAGCCGCTGCCAGCGGGCCTGCAGAGCGGCCTGGCTGATCTCCTCCTGCATCGCCGGGCTGAGGAAGCTGCTGGCCGAGATGAAGTGGCCGCTGGCGAGAGCGGTCACGAAATCGCGCACCACCCGTTCAGCCGGGGCGTCGCTGGCATCGAAGTGGTAGCCGGCCAGCTTGCCGTTGTCGTTGATCACCATCACCAGCTGGCGGGTACCGCGGCTGGTGCGCAGGGTGGCCTCCACCGTGCTGGAGTCGTAGCCCGGCTGGACGCCGGTGATGGTCCAGCTCAGCAGTTGCGGCTGGGTTTTCATCGTCGCCTCGATCATCGACGGGCTGGTCACCCGTTGCAGTTCGGGGGCGAACTGGGCGAAGCGGGCGTTGGCGTCGCGGTTGCGCACCACCGTGAGGATCCGCTCGGCGGCCTGCCGGGCCCGCAGCTCGCTGAGGGCGCTGCTGGTGCCCAGAGGGGCGGCGGGGTTGGCGGGGTTGGCGGCCGGGCTGGGCAGGGGCTGCGCCGGGGCCGGGGCCGACGCCAGAACGGCCACCGCGGCGGCCATGGCGGCGGCCAGCGCGGCGGGGACCGGTCTGGAGGGGCGGGAGCGCAGCATGAACAGGGCGATCAGGGCCGGCTCAGTCTGCCCCAACCAGCGGCGCCAGCCAGAGCCGGGCGCCCTCCAGGTGCAGAACCAGGCTGATCACCCGGTGATCCGGCCCGGTGGGGCCCGGCGGCGGCTGGGCCTGGCCGGAATGCACGGCGATCTGCGGCCAGGCCGCCCCCGCCAGGGACAGCCGCAACCGCTCCCCCACCGCCAGGGTGGCCCGCAGCGGCTGCAGGCGCAGCTCCAGCGGCTCCGCGGCCGGAAGCGCCCCCGCCCGTTGGCGCCGCACACCCGTGCTGAGCTGGCGCACCGGGGCGCCCCCGGCCCCCTGCACCGAGAGGGCCGCGCAGAGGTCGAACCCCCCCGGCTCCGCCGTCACGGCGATCAGCAGCCGCGGTTCCCCCAGCAGCTCCAGCTCCGCCGCCAGGGGAGCGGAGGTGAAGCAGGCCACATCGGTGCGGCCATCCAGATCCCCCCGCTCCGCCAGCCCCGCCTCCCCGCCCAGATGGCCGCCGCGGCCGGGCACGGGCCGCCAGGGATCGTGCACCAGGCCCACCG
>JBIKTO010000261.1:0-4679 GCA_044348065.1 Cyanobium sp. | reverse complement strand
GCCATGCACCTCTACGGCAACGACATGGACGCGGCCACCACGCCGCTGGAGGCCTCCCTGGGCTGGCTGGTGCACCTGGAGATGCCCGCCGCCTTCATCGGCCGCGAGGCCCTGGAGCGGCAGACCGCCGAGGGGGTGCGCCGGCGCCTGGTGGGGCTGAAGCTGCAGGGCCGCGCGATCGCCCGCCACGGCTACCCGGTGCTGCACGACGGCGCGGTGGTGGGGGAGGTGACGAGCGGCAGCTGGTCGCCCACATTGGCGGAGGCGATCGCCCTGGCCTACGTGCCGGCGGAGCTGGCCAAGGTGGGCACGGAGCTGACGGTGGAGATCCGCGGCAAGGCGGAGCCCGCGCAGGTGGTGAAGCGTCCCTTCTACCGCCGGGGCTGAGCGGTGGACACGCTGCGCATCAGCGCCATCCGCGCCTGGGGCCACACCGGCTATTTCGACGCCGAACAGGAGCTGGGCCAGTGGTTCGAGGTCGACCTGGAGATCACCGTCGACCTCTCCCGCACGGGCGATGACGACGAGCTGGCCCACACCCTCAACTACGCGGCGGTGATCGAGCGGGTGAAGGAGCTGGTGCAGAGCAGCCGCTTCCGCACGATCGAGCGGCTGAACACCCTCCTGTGCGAGGCGGTGCTGGCCTTTCCGGAGGTGCGGGAGGTGCGCTGCAGCCTCACGAAGGTGGCGGCGCCGATCGCGGGGTTTGACGGGCGGGTCACGATCGAGATGGTCCGCCGCCGCGCTGACGCCGCCGCTGCCTGATGAGCGCGCCGCCGCCCCAGCGGGCCGCCATCGCCCTGGGGGCCAACCTGGGCGACTGCCGGGCCACCCTGGAGGCCGCCCTGGCGGCCTTGGACGCCAGCCCGGGGGTGCAGGTGCTGGCCCGCTCCCGCTGGTACCGCAGTGCGCCAGTGGGCCCGCCCCAGCCCGACTACGTGAATGGCTGCGCCCTGCTGGCGGTGACGCTGGAGCCGGAAGCCCTGCTGAAGCGCCTGCTGGCCACGGAGCGCCGCTTCGGCCGGGTGCGGGGCGAGCGCTGGGGCCCCCGCCACCTCGACCTCGACCTGCTGCTGGTGGGCGATCAACGCCTGGTCAGCCCGCACCTGACGCTGCCCCATCCAAGGCTGCGGGAGCGGGCCTTCGTGCTGGTTCCCCTGGCGGAGATCGCGGCAGCCTGGATCGATCCGATCAGCGGCCAAAGCGTGGCGGAGCTGGCGGCAGCGCTGAAGGGCGAGGGCGGCCTGGTGGCGCTGGAGCCGTAGCCGCCCGCAAGCGGCGGAAGGCGCACTATCGCCTGCAAGTACACCTGTATTATAGATAGATGGCTTGCTGGTTGGCCCGGCTAATCTCATGTCCTTCACGACAGAGACCCGCACCACAGAACTGGGAGACAATGCGCCGCCTCTGGATCCGGTGGGCTGGGTCTCCCTGGCGGCGGGCCTGCTGATCATCCTGATCACCTTTTTCACCTCCTACAGCCATGTCGATCTCTTCGGATTCCTGCAGTTCAAGATCAATCAGCAAATCGAAATTCCTCTCCTCCTTGCCGCCATGGCGGCGCTGGCTGGCGAGGCTAAACTGGCATTCAACAATCGACGCGCAGATCAGAGTGCTCGCGAGCGAGAGGCGAACGAAGCTGATCGAGAACGATATCGAGCGTCTCGCAGTGCTCGAATCCAAGCTCGATTCCTTGCTGCTCAGTGCCGATTCCTCCTCGCAGACACCACCCGAAACCGATTACAACTGAACGAAGCTCTGGCGCTGTTGCTGGAAGAACCGCGGCTGCTGTAGCGGCGATGGACCACGATGCTCCGTCAATGACACTCCGCCCCCAAAGCTTCGGGGCCCCGCCTCAGCGAACAGGAACGCCTGGAGGCGATGCACTGTCTGGAGGCGGATCAACCGTAACCGGAAAGATACCGCTCCCTTTTGTGTACAGATAATCGCCAAGTGGAGCCGCCCTGGAATGGCAAGACGAACCCGGTCTGCTTCAAAAATTCGCAACTTCAAACCCGCTCAACCCTGACCCCCCGCCCCTGCCCTGCTCCCGCGAGGACGGCAGGCCGAGCTCGGGGGCCTGCGGCGCGAGTGGGAGAATCCATTCTTTGCTCCCCCCTTAGCCCATGGGCAGCCCCGTCACCCCCGACCAGCCAGCCCCTCAGCCGGCCGGGATCGTGGCGCGCCAGTGGTGCGGCGAGCTGCGCCAGGAGGATGGGGAGCGCCGCGTCACCCTGCATGGCTGGGTGGACCGGCGCCGCGACCACGGCGGCGTGATCTTCATCGACCTGCGCGACCGCAGCGGCACCGTGCAGGTGACGGTGGATCCGGAGCTGGGGCCGGCGGCCTTCGCCGTGGCCGAGCACCTGCGCAACGAAACCGTGCTGCGGGTGACGGGCACCCTGCGGCCGCGACCGGCCGAATCGGTGAACGAACGCCTGGCCACCGGCAGCCTGGAGGTGCTGGCCAGCGAGCTCACGGTCCTGAACGCGGTGAAGGGCAACCTCCCCTTCCCGGTGTCGGTGCACGACGAGGAGAACACCCGCGAGGAGCTGCGGCTGCGCCACCGCTACCTGGATCTGCGCCGCGAGCGCATGAGCGGCAACCTGCGGCTGCGCCACCAGGTGGTGAAGACGATCCGCGCCTTCCTGGCCGGGGCCGGGCCGCAGGAAAGCGGCGAGGGCTTCATCGAGGTGGAAACGCCGGTGCTCACCCGCTCCACGCCGGAGGGCGCCCGCGACTACCTGGTGCCCAGCCGCGTGTGCGGCGGCGAATGGTTCGCCCTGCCCCAGTCGCCCCAGCTGTTCAAGCAGCTGCTGATGGTGGGCGGGATGGAGCGTTACTACCAGATCGCCCGCTGCTTCCGCGATGAGGATCTGCGGGCCGACCGCCAGCCGGAATTCACCCAGCTGGACATGGAGATGAGCTTCCTGGATCAGGAGCAGATCCTGGCCCTCAACGAACGCCTGATCGCCGCCATCTGGAAGGAGGTGAAGGGAATCGAGCTGCCCCTGCCCTTCCCGCGGCTCAGCTGGCACGACGCCATGGCCCGCTACGGCACCGACCGGCCCGACACCCGCTATGGCATGGAGCTGGTGGAGGTGAGCGACCTGGTGGCGGACATGGGCTTCAAGGTGTTCAGCGGCGCCGTGGCGGCCGGCGGCTCGGTGAAGGTGCTGCCGGTGCCCGGCGGCAACGAGGCGCTCAGCAACGTGCGCATCAAGCCCGGCGGCGATGTGTTCAGCGAGGCCCAGAAAGCGGGCGCCGGCGGCCTGGCCTTCATCCGGGTGCGGGATAACGGCGAGATCGACACGATCGGTGCCATCAAGGACAACCTCTCCGAGGCAAAGAAGGCCGAGCTGCTGGAGCGCACCGGCGCCGAGCCCGGCACCCTGCTGCTGTTCGGCGCCGGCGACACCGCCACGGTGAACAAGGCCCTCGATCGGGTGCGCCAGTTCCTGGCCCGCGAGCTGGGCCTGGTGCCCGCCGATCGTGACAACTCCGCCTGGAATTTCCTCTGGGTGGTGGATTTCCCGATGTTCGAGTTCAACTCAGACGAAAACCGCCTCGAAGCCCTGCACCACCCCTTCTGCGCCCCCAACGCCGACGACCTCGGCAGCGATCCGGCCGCCTGGGCCGAGCGGCTGCCCACCGCCCGCGCCCAGGCCTACGACCTGGTGCTCAACGGCCTGGAGCTGGGCGGCGGCTCCCTGCGCATCCACGATTCCGCCCTGCAGCGCCAGGTGCTGCAGGTGATCGGCTTACCCCTTGAGGAGGCGGAGCACCAGTTCGGCTTCCTGCTCGAAGCCCTCGACATGGGCGCCCCGCCCCACGGCGGCATTGCCTTCGGCCTCGATCGCATGACCATGCTGCTGGCGGGCGAGGAGTCGATCCGCGACACGATCGCCTTCCCGAAAACCCAGCAGGCCCGCTGCCTGCTCACCGGCGCCCCCGCCGGGGTGGACGGGAAGCAGCTGGAGGAACTGCACGTGGCCAGCACCTGGGTGGAGGAGGAGGACTGACCCCCGCT
This sequence comes from Cyanobium sp., assembly GCA_044348065.1. Classification (GTDB taxonomy): domain Bacteria; phylum Cyanobacteriota; class Cyanobacteriia; order PCC-6307; family Cyanobiaceae; genus Cyanobium. The sequence goes on along the minus strand of JBIKTO010000261.1, from coordinate 649 downwards.
GCCGGGACTAAGGGGCCGGCTGGCGCAGGCGACGGCGAATCAGCCTGCTGTTCGCCAGCAGGACTGGCCATGCCCCCAGCGCGAGGGGAGCGGGAACGGGAGCAGGGGGTGGGTTGTTCAGTCGCAGGGAGAGGGTGGGGTGATCAGAGGCACAGTCGATCGAAGTACCCGATGAATCACGACAGGAAAAATCCAGGGTGGTGAAGGTGGCATCCACCAGCGGGGTTTCGCTGTAGGTGACCGTGGCACCGGGGTTGAGGGGTTCCAGCAGATCAAAGCCCAGCATCGCGAAAGCCTGCTCCTCACCAGGGCTTGCGGCGACGTTTCCCGCAAATGAGAGCGTTACGGAAGACAGGCTCGGATCATGGGAGATGCTGAGGCCAGTCTGGTCGACCGCATAGGTCTCGCTGGTACCAAGCAGGGGAAGAGTTCCCACCCCTGGGGTGACTTGCGGACAGGCAGGAGCGCTGCCGGGAGCCCTGAGACCGCACAGCAAACTCGTATCACCAGGGCGGAAGGCAATGCGATTGCCATCATAGGAAAACCGATGCGACATATCCGTGTAGCCTCCTCCCTTGAAATCTACAATGATTGTAAAGCCGCTCAATTCATACGGGAACGGGCAATAGTTATCGCCCCAGCCAAACAA
>JBIKTO010000260.1:0-4701 GCA_044348065.1 Cyanobium sp. | reverse complement strand
CGCCGCCGGCCTGCTGGCCACCCTGCTCGGCTTCACCATCAACTTCCTGATCCAGAGCGCCATCGCCTGCCTCTGCTTCTGGACCGAGCGGGCCAGCGCCCTCGAACGCCTGGTGTACATCCCCTTCGTGTTTCTCTCCGGCCTGGTGGCCCCCCTGGAGATGTTTCCGCCCGCCATGCGACGCCTGGCGGAATGGACCCCCTTCCCCTGGATCCTGCGCTTCCCCGCCGCCCTGCTGGCCGGTGAACCCCTGGCCGTCGGCCGCGGCCTGGCGGTGATGGTGGCCTGGATCGCCGTGCTGCTGCCCTTCGTGATGCTGCTCTGGCGCGCCGGCGTGCGGCGCTATTCGGCGATGGGGGCCTGATGGACACCCCCTCCGCCTGGCGACGCCACGCCCTCACCCTGCGGCGCTTCTGGAGCACCGCCCTGGCCAGCCAGGGCGAATACCGCATCAACCTGCTCTTTGAGCTGCTCGCCACCGCCGGCAACCTGGCCGGCAGCCTGTTCGTGCTCTCCCTGGTGTACGGCCCCGGCCGCCAGCTGGGCGGCTGGAGCTGGGAAGCCGCCCTAGTGGTGCTCGGGATCTACACCCTGCTCGATGGCCTGGCCACCACCCTGCTGCGGCCCAACCTCTCCACGATCGTCGCCCACGTGCGCGAGGGCACCCTCGATTTCGTGCTGCTCAAACCCATCGACTCCCAGTTCTGGCTCTCCACCCGCACCCTCAGCCCCTGGGGCCTGCCGGAGATGGGGATCGGCCTGGCCCTCGCCCTGGTGGCGGCCTGGCAGGCGGGCGCCCGCCCCGGACCGCTCTCGCTCGCCGCCGGACTGCTGATGGTGCTCTGCGCCGGCCTGATCCTCTACAGCCTCTGGTTTCTGCTGGCCGCCACGAGCATCTGGTTCGTCAAAACCTGGAACGCCACCGAGGTGCTGCGCGCCGTGCTCGCCGCCGGCCGCTACCCGGTGAGCGCCTATCCCCCCGGCCTGCGCACCTTCTTCACCCTCGTGGTGCCGATCACCTTCCTCACCACCGTGCCCGCCGAAGCCCTGCTGGACCGCTCCACCGGCACCTGGCTCGCCCTCTCCCTGGCGGTGGCGGCCGGCTTCCTGCTCTTCTGCCGCGCCTTCTGGCGCTTCGCCCTGCGCTTCTACACCTCCGCCTCCAGCTGAAGCCACCGCGGCCTCAGCCCCAGTTCTCGATCCTCAGAAAGTCCGTGGCCAGCACCGGCCCCGCCAGCACCCCCTGAGCCGCCGGATCCAGCGGACCCTCCAGCAATTCGGCGCTCTCGATCCGGGAGCCCTCCGGCAGGGCCGGCCGGTCGGGGTCGAAGGCGGTGGGATGGGTGGTGCTGCTGGAAAACCCCCGGTAGATCAGCAGCTCAAACGGCTCCAGGCTCTGGCCGGTGCCATCCGGATCGCCCATGGCGTTCACCGGCAGCTGCCCCCGCAGCCGCAGCAGCCGATCCGGCCGCGCGCGGCTCAGGCTTTCCAGGGCCAGCAGCAGCTCGGCGATGCTCGCGCTGAAATCCTGGGGCTCCATGGCTCAGAACTCCCCGGCGATCCGGCCCTGGCGGGGAAGCCGCACCAGCAGCCACTGCACCACCCCCACCACATAGCCCGTCAGGGCCGCGTAGCCCACGAAGGCCGCCACCCCCGGCGTCCACTGGCCGCCGAACACAAAGCCGAACACCTTCGCCACGATCCCATTCAGCCCCACGGGCGCCTCCAGCCACACCGGGCAGAGCGGCAGCCGCGCCACGCCCCCCATGCAGGCCAGGGCCGTGCTGGCGAACGCGGCGGTGAGCAGGCTGAGGAAGGTGAGGCTCCAGCGCCAGATCCGCACCGTCAACGGCAGCGGTCGCCAGGGCGGCAGGTCGGCCAGCTCCTCGTTCAGATCCACCCAGAACCACAGCACCGCCACGATCAGCAGGGGCGCCAGCACCAGCAGCAGGAAGCCCAGCGGCCGGCGATCGATGAGCAGCAGCAGGGCGATCAGCAGCAGGCTCGCCACCTTCCAGTACAGGCCCAGCAGGCGCAGCAGCGCCGTCTCCCGCCGCAGCGTCGCCCAGCCCAGCAGCACCAGGGGCAGCGCCACGGCGAACAGCACCCCCAGACGCACATCCAGCCAGACCAGGGAACGATAGAGAGCGTCCGGCACAGCGGCGGGGTACGGAAAGGCGCCATTATCCGCCAGCACCCAGGGCGATAGGGTCCGCCCATGCCTGGTCTCCCCTCCTTCCCCTGGATGGCGCGGCGCGATTCCTCCGCCTGGTGCCGCACCGCCCTGGCGCGCGACGCCTCGCTGCAGGGCGCCGTGGACAGCCTCAGCCGCCAGCTGGCGGGCGCCGGCACCGCCGACCTGGCCCTGGTGTTCGCCTCCGCCAGCTTCGCCACCGACCTGCCCCGCCTCCTGCCGCTGCTGCGCCAGAAGATCCAGGCCAGCCACTGGCTCGGCTGCCTCGGCGGCGGCGTGGTGGGCACCGACAACGAGGGGGCCGCGCGGGAGCTGGAGCAGGAGCCCGCCCTCGGGGTCACCCTGCTGCGCCTGCCCGGCGCCCGGCTCCAGCCCTTCGCCATCGACACCACCGCCCTCCCCGACCTGGACGGCCCCGCCGAACCCTGGCGCGCCCTGCTCGGCGCCACCGATGACGCCCCCTCCCTGCTGGTGCTGATCGACCCCACCACCGCCGGCATCAACGACCTGATCAGCGGCCTCGATTACGCCTACCCGGGGGCCGTGAAGGTGGGCGGCATCGCCGCACCCCACGGCGCCCGCCACGGCTCCCTGCTCTTCGACCAGGAGGTGCGCGGCGGTGCCGTGGGCTGCCTGATCGGCGGTGCCTGGCGCGTCACGCCGGTCTTGGCCCAGGGCTGCCGGCCGATCGGACCGGTGTTCGAGGTGGAGCAGGCCCAGCGCAACGTGGTGATCGAGGTGAGCCGCGACGGCCAGCGCCGCAGCCCCGTCGCCGCCCTGCAGGCCATCCTCTCCGACCTCACCCCGGCCGAACGGGACCAGGTGCGCGATTCCCTCTTCCTCGGCGTCGGCCGCGATGACTTCAGCCTCTCCAGCAGCACCGCCCAGCGCACCCCCTTCCTGGTGCGCAACCTGATCGGCGTCGATCCCCGCAATGGCGCCGTGGCGGTGGGCGAGGCGATGCGGGTGGGCCAGAAGGTGCAGTTCCAGCTGCGGGACGCGGAAGCCTCCCGCAGCGAATCCCGCCAGCTCCTGGCCGACTGCGCCGCCGGCGACCCGGAACCCCTCGCCGCCCTGCTCTTCGCCTGCCTCGGCCGCGGCAAGGGCCTCTACGGCAGCGCCGACGGCGATGTGACCCTCTGCCGCGAGGCCTTCGCCAGCCTGCCGATCGGCGGCATGTTCTGCGGCGGCGAAATCGGCCCGCTGGGGGGCACCACCCACCTGCACGGCTACACCGCCAGCTGGGGGTTCCTGGTCCCGGTCCGCTGATGGTGCGCCAGCACGTCAACCCCCTCAGCCGCTACCACCAGCTCCCCCGTCCCCTGCCCCCGCCGGCCGAGCTGTTCGCCAACCCCGAGCGGCCGCTCCACCTCGACATCGGCGCCGCCCGGGGTCGCTTCCTGCGGGCGATGGCCGACCTGCAGCCCGAGCGCAACCACCTCGGCCTGGAGATCCGCCAGCCCCTGGTGGAGCTGGCCGAAGCCGATCGCCAGGCCGCCGGCCTGACGAACCTCCACTACCTGTACGCCAACGTGAATGTGAGCCTGCCGCCCTGGCTGGCGGCCCTGGCGCCGGGCCGCCTGCGGCTGGTGACCCTGCAGTTTCCCGATCCCTGGTTCAAGCTCAAGCACCAGAAGCGGCGGGTGCTCCAGCCGCCCCTGCTGCACGCCCTCGCCGCCGCCCTGCCCGCGGGGGGCGAGCTGTTCCTGCAGAGCGACGTGCCGGCGGTGATCGAGCCCCAGGTGGCCCTGGTGGAAGCCAGCGGCGCCTTCGAGCGCCCCGCCGGCGACCCCACCCCCTGGCTGGCCGCCAACCCCCTGCCGGTGCCCACCGAGCGGGAGCGGCACGTGACCGACCAGGGGCTGCCCGTCTACCGGGTGCTCTACCGCCGCAGCGCCGCCCCCCTGCCGCCCCTGGAGATGCTGATGACGGCAGCGGATAATTCGCTCCACACCGCCGGCGCCTGACCGTGAACGCCCCAGCCCCCCCGCCCCTGCTGCTGCGCTGGCAGGGTCTGCTGGCGGGCGCCGCCCCCGGCCGCCTGGGGGGCCACCTGCCCACCCTCGCCGGCCTGGTGCTCTGCGCCCTGATGGCCGGCCTGCCCCTGGTCACCCGCGGTGGCCTCAGCCTGCTGATCGCCGCCTGCGGCCTGCTCTGGATCCTCTGGGCCCTGCGCACCCCCGCCCGGGGCCTCGGTTCCATTCACCTCTGGCTGCTCGGGGTGCTCGCTGTGGCCCTCCTCGCCACCGGTTTCTCGCCGGTGCCCGTGGCGGCCTTCAAGGGCCTGATGAAGCTGGTGAGCTACCTGGGCGTCTACGCCCTGATGCGCCAGCTGCTGGCCACCGCCCCGCTCTGGTGGGACCGGATCACCGCCGCCCTGCTCGCCGGCCAGCTGGTCACCAGCGTGATCGGCATCCGCCAGCTTTACGGCGACCCCTCCGCCCTGGCCCGCTGGTCCGACGCCAACTCGATCGCGGAGGGCACCATCCGCATCTACAGCACCCTCG
>JBIKTO010000002.1:0-33854 GCA_044348065.1 Cyanobium sp. | reverse complement strand
CTAAGATCCGCGCAATCGCGTCGCGGACTGCCATCGCCGCCAGCCCCGCCCCGCCCGATCGCGTCGCGGCCATGCCCTCCTTCCGGATCGCAGCTGCGGGCGCCCCATCCTTCCAGCCGCCCCCGCTGCGGCTGGATCGGATCAACAGCCGCGACCTGCTGGCAGCGGCAAGGCGGGTGTATTTCGCCTTCCTCAGCGCCACCGCCAGCGCGGCTGATCCCCTCGGGGTGGTTCTCAGCGGTGCCGAAAAGGGCAGTCCGCGGGGCCGGGTGGTGTTCAGCCCGCCGGTGCTGCTGCCGGATGAGGAGTTTGTGGCCCTCGATCTCCTTCGCAACGGTGGCCCCCGCCCCGGCGGCGCCCGTGGCGGAGCCGGCCGCGCCCGCTCCCTGCGCCCTCTCTCCGCATGAGCGCCCCCATCCTCATCGGACCACCCACCACCGCCGAGCTGTCCCTGGCGGCCCCACCGCTGCTCCTGCTGGCGGCCTTTCTCGGGAGCTGCTTCGGCAGCTTCGCCAACGTGGTGGCCTGGCGGTTGCCCCGCCAGGAGTCGCTGGTTCGCCCCCCCAGCCACTGCCCCCGCTGCGGCACCCCGCTGGCCTGGTTCGAGAACCTGCCGGTTCTGGGCTGGCTGGTGGTGCGCGGCCGTTGCCGCCATTGCCTCGCGCCTGTGTCGATCCGCTACCCCGCCGTGGAACTGCTGGCGGCAGGCCTGTGGGTGGCGGTGCTGCTGGCCAGCCCCACCGCCATGGGGGCTGCGCCCCAGCCCGTGCTGATCGTGCTCGCCGGCTGGCTGCTCACCGCCTGGCTCCTGCCCCTGCTGCTGATCGATCTCGACAGTCTCTGGTTGCCGGAGCCCCTCTGCCGCTGGGGGCTGGTGCTGGGCCTCCTGGTGACCGCCCTGCTCGGCTTCCTGCAGGGGGAGGCCACCGGCCGCGCCCTGCTGTTTCAGCATCTGATCGCGGCCGCCCTCGGCCTGCTGGGCTTTGAGGCGGTGAGCGCCCTGGCGGAGCGGCTGATCGGCAAGCCGGCCCTCGGCCTGGGGGACGCCAAGCTGGCGGCCCTGATGGGGGCCTGGCTCGGGCCCACCGGGCTGGGGGTGGCGGTGGCCCTGGCGGTGCTCGGCGGCGCGCTGTTCGGCACCCTGGGCCGGCTCAGCGGCCGGCTGGGGCGCCAGCAGCCCTTCCCCTTCGGACCCTTCCTGATCGTGGGCACCTGGCTGGTGTGGCTGCTGGGCCATGGGCACTGGTTGGCGCTCTCCCGAGGCTTGAGCGGGCTCTGATGGGGCGTCGGGTTCTTTAATGGGCCCAATCCCAGAGCCGCCTCGCCAGAGCCACGATGTCCCTGTTCGACTGGTTCGCCGATCGCCGCAAGAACGCCCCGGTGGCGCGGCAAAGCCAGAGCCCCGATCCGGATGAGGGGGATGGGCTGTGGAGCAAATGCCCGGAGTGCGGCCAGGTGGTCTATCGCAAGGATCTGCTGGCCAACGCCAGCGTCTGCGCGAACTGCGGCCACCACAACCGCATCGACAGCGAGGAACGGATCCAGCTGATCGTCGATGCGGGCAGTTTCGAGCCGCTCGACAGCGATCTGGCCCCCACCGACCCGCTCGCCTTCAAGGACCGCCGCAGCTACGCCGACCGCATCCGCGACAGCCAGAAGGCCACCGGCCTGCGTGATGCGGTGGTCACCGGACTGGCCCGGGTGGACGGCATGCCCCTCGCCCTGGGGGTGATGGATTTCCGCTTCATGGGCGGCTCGATGGGCTCGGTGGTGGGGGAGAAGCTCACCCGGCTGATCGAGGAGGCCACCGCCCGGGGCTGGCCGCTGCTGATCGTCTGCGCCTCCGGCGGCGCCCGCATGCAGGAGGGCATGCTCAGCCTGATGCAGATGGCGAAGATCTCCGGGGCCCTGGAGCGGCATCGGCGGGCTGAACTGCTCTATCTGCCGCTGCTCACCCACCCCACCACCGGTGGCGTGACCGCCAGCTTCGCCATGCTGGGCGACCTGATCCTGGCGGAGCCCAAGGCCCTGATCGGCTTCGCCGGCCGGCGCGTGATCGAGCAGACCCTGCGGGAGAAGCTGCCGGAGGGCTTCCAGACCGCCGAGTACCTGCGCGAGCACGGCTTCGTCGACGCGATCGTGCCCCGCACCCAGCTGCGCGCCACATTGATCAATCTCCTGCAGCTGCATGACGTCGGCCAGCGGCGACGCCAGCCGGTGGCGCCGTGAGACGCCTCTCGCCGCCGGCCCTGCTGGCGATGGTGCTGCTGGTGGCCATGGTGTGGCTCCCCCCCTGGCCCAGTCCCTGGCTGGCGCCGGCCTGGGCCGGGCCGGTGGACTGGCACGAGGTTCCGGCCACCAGCGAGGGTCGGCAATGGTGGGATGCGGGCAGCCTGCGCATCGACCGGGACGGTCGCCTCTCGGTGCTGAGCCGCTTTCAGCCGGCGCCCGCCACCGCCGAGGGGGAGGAGGCCGGCCGGCCCGTCCCCGGCAGCCTTTACGTCATGCAGGTCGACTGCGACCAGGCCCTGTTCCGCGACGTTTCGGTGAACGGCCTGCCCCGCTTTCGCTCCCCCTGGCAGGCGGTGGCGGATGACGCCCTGGGCGGTGCGGTGATCCGGGAGGCCTGCGCTGCCTGGGCGGAGCTGGCGCCCACCTGATTCCCCACCCCCAAGCCATGACCTCCGTTCCCTTGCGCGTTGCCATCGCCGGCCTCGGTTTCGGCGAGAAGGTGCACCTGCCGGCCCTGCTGGATTGCCCCGCCACCGAACCGGTGGCCCTCTGGCATCCGCGACCGGAGCGGCTTGAGCAGGCCTGCCGCAGCCACCAGCTGCCGGGCCACAGCGATTTTGGGGCCCTGTTGGCCGACCCGGCCATCGATGCCCTGGTGATCGCCACGCCCCCCGGACCGCGGGCCGAGCTGGCCCGCGCCGCTCTGGACGCGGGCAAACCTCTGTTGCTGGAAAAGCCGGTGGCGCTGGAGGCCGGCGCGATCGAAGAGCTGCAGCGCCTGGCCCTGGCCCGCAACCTGGCGGTGGCGGTGGACTTCGAATACAGGGCCGTGCCCCTCTTCCAGCAGCTGGCGGCGTTGCTGGCGCGGGATGTGCTCGGCACCCCCTGGCTGGTGAAGTTCGACTGGCTGATGGGCAGCCGGGCCGACGGGCGCCGGCCGTGGTCGTGGTATTCCTCGGCCGCCGCCGGCGGTGGGGTGCTGGGCGCTCTGGGCACCCACGCCTTCGACATCCTCCACTGGCTGATCGGCCCATCCCGCCGGGCCCAGGGTCTGCTGAGCACGGCGATCCGGGAGCGACCCCGGCCAGACGGCGAGGGGCTGGAGGCGGTGGATGCCGATGACGTGGCCTTGATTCACCTGGAGCTGGAGGACCGCTGGGGCCGAAGCCTGCCCTGCCAGCTCAGCCTGGCCTCGGTGGCCCGCAACGGCCGGGGTTGCTGGCTGGAGCTCCACGGCAGCGACGCCACGATCGTGCTGGGCTCCGACAACCAGGCCGACTACGTGCATGGCTTCCAGCTGTGGATGGCCAGGCCCGGGGAACCGCTGCGGCCCGTGCCGGCGGATCCGGCCCTGGCCTTCCCCCGCACCTGGGAGGACGGACGCATCGCGCCGGTCCGGCGATTGATCGGCTGGTGGGCTGAGGCGGTGCGAGAAGGGATTCCGATGGTGCCGGGCCTCGGGGAAGCGGTGGCGAGCCAGCGCTGCTGCGATCGGATCCGGGAGCAGGGGTAGGGGATTCCGTAGGGCGGACTACAGCTGCGGGTATCAGGTTGAACCCTTTTGTTTCGTAGCAACCGCTACCGTTAGTGCATCGTTGACCAGAGCGGCGACCGTCCTCCGGGTGGCCTCGCCTCCCGGGCCCACCGCCCGGCCCTGGCGGAAGTAAGGCTGGATTCCCTTGGATCCGGTCCCGAAGCAACGCGCCATCCGTCCACCCTCCGCCCCACCGGGCCGAGGTTCCTCAAGGAGGCACTTCCATGACCATCACCACAGCCCGTCAGCTGGCCCGCCAGGCCGAAGAGGCCCGCCGCGCCGCGCGCCAGCACGAGTACACCGTGCAGTCGCTGCGCAAGCAGCAACTGATCGACTGAGCGGCCCCGGCCGCAGGATGCGTTGCGTCTGCCCCGCCCCGGCGGGGCTTTTTTTGGCTGTCGGGGGCATCCCCTAGACTCCGCCCCAGCGCGAGCAGGCCGACCCCTGCCGGCCGCCCCACCAGCTGCTCCAGACCCTCCCGGTCTGCCGCGGCGGTGTCACCCCTTCCCCGTTCGCCCTCTTCACCGCGAGGTATTTCCATGGCGCTCGTCCCGCTTCGGCTGCTGCTCGATCACGCCGCCGAGAATGGCTACGGCATCCCGGCGTTCAACGTCAACAACCTGGAGCAGGTCCAGTCGATCATGGAGGCGGCCTCCGAAACCGACTCTCCGGTGATCCTGCAGGCCTCCCGCGGCGCCCGTCAGTACGCCGGTGAGAACTTCCTGCGCCACCTGATCCTGGCCGCCGTGGAAACCTACCCCGACATCCCGGTGGTGATGCACCAGGACCACGGCAACAGCCCCGCCACCTGCTACGGCGCCGCCGCCAACGGCTTCACCTCCGTGATGATGGACGGCTCCCTGCAGGCCGACGCTAAAACCCCCGCCAGCTACGACTACAACGTGGCCGTCACCAAGGAAGTGGTGGATGTGGCCCACGCCATCGGCGTGAGTGTGGAGGGTGAACTGGGCTGCCTCGGCTCCCTGGAGACCGGCATGGGCGAAGCGGAGGACGGCCACGGCTTCGAGGGCAAGCTCGACCACAGCCAGCTGCTCACCGATCCCGCCGAAGCCGCCGACTTCGTCGCCAAAACCAAGGTGGACGCCCTGGCGATCGCCATCGGCACCAGCCACGGCGCCTACAAGTTCACCCGCAAGCCCACCGGTGAGGTGCTGGCCATCAGCCGCATCGCCGAGATCCACAAAGCCATCCCCAACACCCACCTGGTGATGCACGGCTCCTCCTCGGTGCCCCAGGAGTGGCTCGACATGATCAACAAGTACGGCGGCGCCATCCCCGAGACCTACGGCGTGCCCGTGGAGGAGATCCAGGAGGGGATCCGCAACGGCGTGCGCAAGGTGAACATCGACACCGACAACCGTCTGGCCTTCACCGCCGCCATCCGGGAAGCCGCCGCCAAGGACCCCGCCAATTTCGATCCCCGTCACTTCAACAAGCCCGCCCGGGCCTACATGAAGCAGGTGTGCCTGGATCGCTACCAGCAGTTCTGGTGCGCCGGCAACGCCAGCAAGATCAAGCAGCGCGACATCAACTTCTACGCCACCCTCTACGCCAAGGGCGAGCTTGATCCCAAGACCGCTGTGGCCGCCTGATCCAGGCCTGCCGCACCCGGCCACATCGCAGGGATCCAGGGAGGGCCATCGGCCCTCCCTTTTTCATGGCGGCTGCTCCCGTTCAGCGGCGCTCCGGTCCCAGCAGCACCTCGATCCCCCGCTCCAGGCTGCGCTCCATCACGATGCGGGTGCCGTCGCTCACCACCACCCGGGTCAGGGTGGGAAGCCCACCCTGCCGCGCCCGCAGATAGATGGGCTCCACGTAAAGCAGGGCGTCGCCCACCGGTACCACCAGCAGGTTGCCTTCGATCACCTCGGAGCCGGAGCGGTTCCAGAGGCCGAACTGCTGGCTGATCAGCGGGTCCTGATTGATCAGGGCGCTGATCTGCTCGGGGCCGAAGATCGTGGTCTGGCTCGGGAAGCGCAGCAACACCAACTGGCCGTAGTGGGGATCGTCGCTGCGGGCCGCCAGCCAGGCCACCAGGTTGGGCCGGGCCAGGGGGGTGAGGGGCTGGAGCAGCAGGAATTCCGGGGGCAGCTGCGCCCCCAGCTGGGCGCTGATGTGATAAGGGCGCACCGGCACCTGGCGTTGGCCGTAGACCTCCTTCGGCACCTGCCAGACGTCGTCACCGCTGTAGAACACCCGCGGGTCGGTGACGTGGTATCTCAGCATCTGGGCGGTCTGCAGCTCGAACTGACGGATCGGGTAGCGCAGATGGCTGCGCAGGGCCGCTGGCATGGCCGCCATCGGTTCCAGCAGATCCGGGAAAAGCCGCCACCAGCCGGCAATGATGGGATCGTTGGGCTCGCTCACGTAGATCCGCACGCTGCCGTTGTAGGCATCCACCACCGCCTTCACCGCATTGCGCAGGTAGCGGATCTCGGGATGGCCTGGCACCGGGGCGCTGTAGGGGTAGCTGGAGCTGACGGTGAACCCATCCACGATCCAGTACTGGTGCTGCTCCGGCGGGAACGGAGTGCCCTCCCCCACCCGCACCGACACCAGGTAGGGCTCGGCGCTGAACTGCACAAAGGGAGCCAGGGTGCGCAGCCGCTGACGCACCTCCCGACGCAGCAGCAGCAGGCTGCGGGAGGTGAGCGCACCGCGGCTGATCAGTTTCGGCTCGCCCAGGTAGAGCGCCGCCGCCAACCGTTGCAGAGGATGGCCCATCGGCACCCCTTTGCTGCCGCTGTAGTGGGTGTAGATGTTCTGCTCGCCCAGGGGGAAATCGAATTCCTGCACCCGCGTCGGCGCGATCGCATAGGGGCTGGGCAGGGCACCGAAATAGAGGCTCGGCCGGCCGATCGGGATCGCCGCCTTCACCTGCTCCCGACTGATCCCGAGCTGGGCGCTGCCGCTGATGCGGGGGGGACTGCCCAGGTCGCTGATGAAGTATTCCGGCAGGCCGTCCGCTCCGCTGGTATTCACCGGTGACACCGTGAAACCCATGCCGTGGGTGAACACCAGGTGGCGGTTCAGCCAGGTGCGCGCCTGCGTCGGCAGGGCGGAGGGGTCCATCTCCCGGGCGGTGATCATCACCAGCTGGCGGCCGTCATCCCGTGGCTGACCGAGGTCGTAGCGGTCGACGGCGGGCTCGGAGAAGCGGTAATACACGCGCAGCTTCTGGAGCTGCTTGTTGGTGGCCAGCAGCGGCTGGCTGTCCCAGAGGCGGATGTTGCGCAGGGTGGCGCGGCTGGCCTCCACATCGGCGCGGCTGAGGCGGTTGCGGGGATTGACGTTGCGACTGGTCACCCGGTTGAGCTGGAAGGCTTCGCGGGTGGCCTGGATCGAGCGGGCCAGGTAAGGGGCCTCCCGTTCCAGTTCACGCGGTTTCACCAGCACCAGCTGCAGCAGCGGCAGCAGCAGGGCCTCAAGCAGAGGCACCAGCAACAACAGACCTCCGCTGATCAGCACGGCGGGAGCCCGCAGCCCGGGCCGCGGCAGCTTCAGGATCACCGCCACCGCGAGCAGCAGGGCGAACAAGGCGGCCAAGCTGCGCAGGGGCAGGGACACATGGATGTCCAGCCAGCCGGCGCCGGGCACGCTGCCCTGGGTGCTGAGCAGGAGCTGGTGTCGTGCGAGCCAGAAGGAGGCGGCCGTGGTCAGGGCCAGCAGACCGAGGGGTCGTCGCAACGCCCGCAGCTGGGAGGCGGAGAAGCCGGCGAAGCGCCCGTCGCTGAGTTGGGGAGGGCGGGCCATCACCCCCCAGAGGCCGGCGGCGAGGGCCGTCAGCAGCACCGCGGCCAGCAGGGCCAGGGCGAGTGCCAGGGCCGGGAAGCGCACCAGAGCGAAGCTCACATCGGCGCCGAGCATCGGCTCCCGCACCCCGGCGTTGGGGGCCGCGAGGGCCAGGCTCCACAACCCCCAGCCCCTGGCCAGACAGATGGAAGCCGCGACCGCGGCCAGGGCGGCCAGCAGTCGGGCGGCGGCCAGGGGCCGACAGATCAGGGCGAGGCAGGCGGCCAGGCAGAGGCACAGCAGCGGTAGGAACGGCTCGGCCGTCAGGGCGGATACGCCGAGCAACGGGGTGGGGGAGAAGGGATCGGCCACCAGGCGGCGGGCCAGCCGCAGCAGCAGCAGGGAGGGCAGGATCTGGCCCAGGGCCAGCAGCAGCAGCAATCCGCCGTAGGCGCCAGGGGCCAGGGGCATGCGCCGCGGACCGTCCCGAGGCAGACGCCAGAGGTGGCCCAGCCAGCTCTCCACCCCCCAGCAGATCCCCAGGCCGACAGCGGCCCCCAGCAGCTGCAGGCCCCAACGGCGCGCCTGGACAGCCGTGAGGTCGAACTGGTGGAACCAATGCCACTCGATCCAGACCCTGGCCCCAAGCCAGACGAGCAGGACCAGGGCGGCGGGTGGAACCAGCCACACCAGAGGCCGGAGCAGGGGCGGGAAGACGCGGATCACCCAGGGAGCGTAGGCAGGTTGACGGGGACGACAAGCCGCACCTTGAATCCCGACAATAGATTTCGGGATTTCAGCGCCCCGCCGCCCGCCGCTGATAGCCTCTCTTCTCTCTTCGGGCATGGCCGTGACCGCCACCCTCTCCCGATCCACCTTCACAGGACTCCGCTGCAAGGAATGCGGCCAGCCCTATGAGGCCGGGGCCCGCCATGTCTGCGAAGACGTCTGTTTCGGTCCCCTTGAGGTTGTCTACGACTACGACGCCATCCGCTCCCGCGTGAGCCGGGCCACGATCGAAGCCGGCCCCGCCTCGATCTGGCGTTACCGCGAATTCCTGCCCATCGAGGGCGATCCGATCGATGTGGGAACCGGATTCACCCCCCTGCTGCGGGCCAACAACCTGGCCCGACGCCTCGGCCTGCGCGAGCTGTGGATCAAGAATGATGGCGTCAACATGCCGACCCTTTCGTTCAAGGATCGGGTGGTGTCCGTCGCCCTCACCCGCGCCCGCGAACTGGGATTCAGCACGGTCAGCTGCGCCTCCACTGGCAACCTGGCCAATTCCACCGCCGCCATCGCCGCCCACGCCGGCCTCGACTGCTGCGTCTTCATCCCCAGCGATCTGGAGCTGGGCAAGGTGCTGGGCACCCTCATCTACAACCCCACCCTGATGGCGGTGCGCGGCAACTATGACCAGGTGAATCGCCTCTGCTCGGAGGTGGCCAACACCTACGGCTGGGGGTTTGTGAACATCAACCTCCGTCCCTACTACTCGGAAGGCTCCAAGACCCTCGGCTATGAGGTGATCGAACAACTGGGCTGGCGCCTGCCCGACCACATCGTCGCCCCACTCGCCTCCGGTTCCCTGTTCACCAAGATCCGCAAAGGCTTCGACGAATTCATCAAGGTCGGCCTCGTTGAGGACAAGCCGGTGCGCTTCAGCGGCGCCCAGGCCGAAGGCTGTTCCCCCATCGCCCAGGCCTTTGCCGAGGGACGCGACTTCATCACCCCGGTGAAACCCAACACGATCGCCAAGTCGATCGCCATCGGCAACCCCGCCGACGGCCCCTACGCCATCGACATCGCCACCAGCACCGGCGGCACGATCGCCGCCGTGAGCGACAGCGAGATCATCGAGGGCATCAAGCTGCTGGCCGAAACCGAAGGGGTGTTCACCGAAACGGCCGGAGGCACCACGATCGCCGTGCTGCGCAAGCTGGTGGAGCTGGGTCGCATCGATCCCCAGGAGAGCACGGTGGCCTACATCACCGGCAACGGCCTCAAGACCACCGAGGCGATCGCCGGCTCGATCGGCGAGCCATACCTGATCGATGCCCAGCTCGAGAGCTTCCGCAGCGCCTGGGAGCGGGCCTGCGCGGCCAGTGGTCAGCCCTGACCCGTTCCCCTGGCGCTAACGCTCCACACCCCACTCCATCCCTTCTTTGTTCGCTGGCCATGGCCATCCAGGTTCTGATCCCCACGCCCCTGCAGAAGTTCACCAACGGCGAGGCCACCGCCAGCGTTGAGGCCTCCAACGTGAACGAGCTGCTCCAGGCCCTGGAGGAGCTCTATCCCGGTCTCCTGGAGCGCCTCTGCGATGAGTCGGGCAAGCTGCGCCGCTTCCTGAATGTCTATGCGAACAGCGAGGACATCCGCTTTCTCGACGGCCAGGCCACGGCCCTCAACGACGGCGACGAGGTGAGCATCGTGCCCGCGGTGGCTGGCGGCTGATTCCCCAGCCAGCGGCTCAGGGGCCATACAGTTTCAATCCCACCCCGTCCGCCCGCGGACACGGACACCATGGGTTCCCTGTCCCCAGCGGCCACCACCCCCCTGGCCCCGGCGGCCGGCCTGCTCGACCCGCAGGCCCCGGCCGAGATCTTCGACTACCGCCAGGCCGCCAACCCCGTGCGACCCGGTCTCACCGAGCCGATCCCCCTGCGCCGCTGGGGCCCTGAGCTGCACGCCAGCGGCCCCACCGCCTTGCTGCCCCTCGACCTGAGCACGGTGCTGGGCAGCGGGGTTCCGGCCACCAGCCCGGCCCTCGCGGCCCATTTCCTGCGCATCCTGGCTGGAGAGAGCCTGGAGGCCTTCGCCAGCGCCACCAGTTCGCTGTTCTACGTGCTGCGCGGCGCCGGGCGACTGCGGCGCCGCGCCTCTGGCGGCGATGGCGACGATCTGGCGTTCAACTGGGGGGCGGGCGACATGTTCGTGCTGCCCTGGGGAGAGGCCCCCCAGCTGGAGGCGAGCGAGGAGAGCGTCCTCTACTGGGTGCACGACGGCCCCCTGCTGGCCTACCTGGGGGTGGCGCCCAGCTGCGCCCGCTTCCGCCCCTGCCTTTACCCGGCCACCCGGCTGGAGGGCGAGCTGGAGCACCTGCTGGCGGATCCGGCCGCCAGCCGCGGCAACCGGCTCAGCCTGCTGCTGGCCAGCGCCGACTGCCCCGCCAGCCGCACCGTGAGCCACACCCTCTGGGCCATGCTCGGCCTGGTGCCGCCCGGGGCGTTTCAGCCCCCCCACCGCCACCAATCGGTGGCCCTTGATCTGATCATCGACTGCGATCCGGGTTGTCACACCCTGGTGGGTCGTGAGCTGGCAGCGGATGGAACCATCCTCAACCCCGAGCGCATCGACTGGCAGCCGGGGGGGGTGTTCGTGACGCCGCCGGGCTACTGGCACGCCCATGGAAACGAGAGCGGCCGAATGGCTCGCCTGCTGCCGATTCAGGACGCAGGCCTGCACACCTACCTCCGCAGTCTCGACATCCGCTTCGCCGGCGCTTTAGCCGGCGGCGGTGACGGCTGAGGGTTCGCGCGATCCCTCCCAGGCCTCCACCTGGCGGCGGAAGCTGTCGCCATCGATCGTTTCCTCCTCGATCAGGCGCTCCACCAGATCATCCATCAGGCCACGGCGAGGGCTGAGCAGCTCCACGGCCCGCTGCAGAGCCTGCTGGGCCAGATGGCGCACCTGCCGGTCGATCCGATCGCCGGTGAGACGGGAGTAATGGGGTTCGGCACGGATCCAGTCGCGCCCCAGGAACACCTCGGTTCCCTCACCCTCCAGCGCCACCGGACCCAGCTCGGAGAAGCCGTATCGGGTGACCATCTCCCGGCAGATGCGGCTGACCTGTTCCAGGTCGCCAGCGGCGCCCTGGGTGACCTCGCTGGGGCCGAACACCACCATCTCGGCGGCCCGGCCCCCCAGCACCACCACCAGCCGATCGAGCAGGTAAGCGCGGCTGATCAGGCCGGAATCGAGGATGTCCTCCTCCGGCATGGTGCGGGCAAAGCCCCCAACCCCGCCGGCGCGGGGCAGCAGGGTCACCTTGTCGAGCCGGTCAGCGTGGGGCAGGAGGGTGGTGAGCAGGGAATGGCCCACTTCGTGATAAGCGATCAGCCGCTTCTTCGCGGAATCCTGAAGGGGAGCGGCGGTGAGGCCCATGGTGATCCGCTCCAGGGCATCGCCGATCTCCTGCTCGCCGATCGCGCTTCGCTGGCGACGGGCCGTGAGAATCGCCGCTTCGTTGAGCAGGTTGGCGAGATCGGCCCCGGAAAAGCCCGGCGTGCGAGCCGCCCAGTCCGGGAGGGAGACCGCCTCCTCGAGGGGGCGACTGCGGGCGTGGACCGCCAGAATCTGTTCGCGACCGCGGCGATCCGGCAGATCCACCAGGATGCGGCGGTCAAAGCGGCCAGGCCGCATCAGGGCCGCATCCAGCACATCCGGACGGTTGGTGGCGGCCAGCAGAATCACGCCGGAGTTGTCCTCAAAGCCATCCATTTCCGTGAGCAGCTGGTTGAGGGTCTGCTCACGCTCATCGTTGCCACCGCCGATGCCGGCGCCGCGCTGGCGGCCGACGGCATCGATCTCATCGATGAAGATGATGCAGGGCGCCTTGGCCTTGGCCTTGCGGAACAGATCCCGCACCCGGCTGGCGCCCACCCCCACGAACAGTTCCACAAACTCGGAGGCGGCCATCGAGAAGAAGGGCACGCCCGCCTCGCCGGCGATCGCCTTGGCGAGCAGGGTTTTGCCGGTGCCGGGCGGGCCCACCAGCAGAACGCCCTTGGGGATCTTGGCGCCGACGGCGGTGAAACGCTCGGGGGTCTTCAGGAAGGTAACCACCTCCTGGAGCTCCTCTTTGGCCTCGCCGATGCCCGCCACATCCTCGAAGCAGACCGTCGGGGCACCCTCAGGCTGCAGGCGAGCCTGGCTGCGGCCGAAGCCCAGGGTCTTGTTGGCCATCTGGGCGGAGCGACGCACCAGCAGGCTCAGGCACAGCAGCAACAGCAGCACCAGCAGACCATTACCCAGCAGAGCTGCCGTCGCGTCGTCCTGGCGCTCGTCCCGAACGGTGAGGGGCACCCTGGCCTGCTCCGCCGTGCGCAGCAGCGCCTGATTGTCGGGCAACACCGGCACCTGGACGGAGCGGGAGTCCGGGTAGGTGGCGGTCACGATCCGCTGGCGTGGCGCCAGCTCCAGGGATCTGATCTTCCCCGCCTTGATCTCCTGCAGCAGCTGGCTGTACGAGGGCCGGCCCTCCGCTGTTCCCAGGCTGAAGGGTTGCGATGGCTTGGGCTCCGCGGGTCGGACGGAGGAATGTGCTGGACCGGGTGAGGTGCCGCCCACTGTGGGAAGTCGCTGGTGCTGATGGTAGCGATTTGACGAAAGGCCGGCCGACGACGCAGGATCTCTGTTTGGCCGCACGGGTGCCGGTATGGCTGTTCCGAAGAAGAAAACCTCCAAGGGCAAACGCAATCAGCGCCACGCCCACTGGAAAGCCAAGGCCGGCGTCGCCGCCGCCAAGGCCCTGTCGATCGGCAAGGCGGTGTTGAGCGGCCGCGCCCAGGGCTTCGTCTATCCGATCGCTGAAGAGGCAGAGGCCGACGAAGACTGAAGCGGTGATCAGGTGCCGACCTTGAACGCCTCGAACACCACGCTGTAGACCAGGCCGATCCGCAGGTTGTCGGCGATCACCCAGCCCAGGGAGGGCTCCTCCCCCACCAGGCGGCTGCGCAGCCGCACCACCGCCTCGATCACCAGAACCAGCATCAGCACCGCCAGGGGCCGGCCCGCCGGCACCCGAATCAGCATCAGGCTGGTGAGGTTCTGCCCGAGGTAGTAGCCCACCAACAGGGCCAGAATCGACAGGCTGGCACTGCGCCAGCTGCGCCTCAGCCAACCGATCAGCAGGTTGGCCACACGGTGGAGCACCCCCTGCAGGCGGGTGCGCTGCAGGGAAGGGCGGCTCATGGCGGCGGCAGCAGGGCGTCCAGCCAGGAGAGCGTCACCTGGCCCTTGTCGCCGGCGAGTCCCTCGACCACCGCGCAGGCCTCTTCAAACAGCGCGAGGGGCTCCCGGCGCGAGAGGCTGCTCAACGTCACCAGACAGGGCAGCCCCGCCGCCCGGGCGGCCGCCAGGCCCTGGCGCGAATCCTCCACCGCCATCACCGAGCCCGCTGGGCATCCGAGGCGCTCCTGGGCGAGGAGGTAGGCCTCGGGATCCGGCTTCTTGACGCCCACATCCTCGCCGCACACCTGGAGGCTGAACGCGTCGGCCAGGTCGCCCAGCACGCCCTCGCAGAGGTGGCGCACGGCCTCGCGGCCGCTGGTGGTGACAATCCCCTGGCGAAGACCGGCGGTGCGAGCCTCCTGGATCAGGGAGGCCACACCCGGGCGGAGAGGAACCGCCCCCTGCCGCAGGCGCACCCCGTAGTGGCTCGCCTTGCGGTGCACCAGCTCGTCGAGGAGCGCCGGCTCGACGGGTTCGCCGGTGTGCTCAAGGCACCAGGCCCCGATCCGCTCCCGACCGCCGCTCACGGCCAGCAGGCGCAGATAGGTGGGCTCATCCCAATACCAGGGCAGGCCCAGATCAGCGAAGGCGGCATTGAAGGCGGGGCGATGGCCATCCAGCTCCGTCTCGGCGAGGGTGCCGTCCACATCCCAGAGCAGCGCCGCGAGCCGATGGGCCATGGACTCCAGGTTACGGGGGATGACCACCCCCGCACGGAGCCGCACAATGCGAGAACCATGCTCCGTCTTTTGTTGAGCGACACTGACGGCCCCCCGTGGCGCCTGCCGCCCCCCCTGCCGCCGGATGAGGCCAGGGCTGAACTGGCGGCGGCGCTGGAGCTGCCGCCCGAGCTGGTGGACCTGCTCCGCCGCCGCGGTCACCGGGACCGGGAGGCGATCCAGGCCCTGCTCGATCCCCCATCCGCCCCTGAACCGCGCCAGCATTTCGCCGACCTGGAGCGCGCCGAACGGCGCCTGGTGGAGGCCTGCCGCCAGGGCGAGGCCGTGGCGATCTGCGGCGACTACGACGCCGATGGCATGACCAGCACCGCCCTGCTGACCGGCGTGCTGCAGCGGCTTGGCGCCCGTCCGCGGCCGGCGATCCCCAGCCGCCAGGACGACGGCTATGGCCTCAACCCGGGCATGGTCGAGGAGCTGGCGGCGGAGGGGATCCGTCTGCTGATCACCGTCGACAACGGAGTGGCGGCGCGGGAGGCGCTAGAGCGGGCCGAAGCGCTCGGTGTGGCGGTGATTCTCACCGACCACCACACCCTGCCCGAGGTGTTGCCCCCCCACCTGGCCCTGCTGCACCCAGCGCTCACCCCCGCCGATTCCCCCTTCCGCGGCCTGGCGGGGGTGGGGCTGGCCTATGTGCTCGCCAGCGGACTCTGTCGACGGCTGAAGCGCCGCGACGGCCTGGCGATCGCCCTCGACCTCTTCTGCATTGGCACCATCGCCGACATGGCCCCCCTGCAGGGGGTGAATCGGCGCTGGCTGATGGATGGTCTGCCCCGCCTGGCCGGCAGCCAGCTGGCGGGCCTGCGGGCGCTGCAGCAACTGGCGGGGGTGGAGGATCGCCCCCTCGATGCTGAGGCGGTGGGCTTCCGCCTGGCCCCCCGCATCAACGCCGTGGGTCGCCTCGGCGACCCCCTGCTGGTGGTGGAGCTGCTCACCAGCGAGGACACCCAGCGCACCCTGGAGCTGGCCCGGGATTGCGAACTGCTCAATCGCCAGCGGCGCGAGCTCTGCGACGCGATCGAAGCCGAGGCCCTGGCCCTGCTGGAGGCGGATGGGCCCTCCCGACCCTCCTTCCTGCTGCTCGCCCAGAACCACTGGCACCACGGCGTGATCGGCATCGTCGCCTCGCGGCTGGTGGATCGCTTCGCCCTGCCGGTGGCCCTGTTGGCCGGGGAGGGGGATGGCCGGCTGCGGGCCTCGGTGCGGGCGCCGCGCGGCTTCGCCGTCGACGCGGCCCTGCAGGCCTGCGCCGATCTGCTGGAGCGCCATGGCGGCCATCCGGCCGCCGGGGGCTTCACGGTGCGGGCGGAGAACGTGGGCCGGCTGCAGGAGCGGCTGGAGGCGATGGCCCGCCGCTGGCGCGGGGAGGAGGGGGCCGGGCCGGTGGTGGAGCCCGAGGTGCTGGTGCCGCTGGCGCGGATTGACCGCTCGTTCTGGCGGCAGCTGCAAAGGCTGGAACCGTTCGGCGTGGGCTTTCCGGCGCCGGTGTTCTGGAGCAGCGGCTGCCGGCTGGTGAGCTGCCGCCGCTTGCGGGGCAACCATCTCCAGCTGGAACTGGAGCAGGGGGGCGTCCAGCGCCAGGCGATGGCCTGGCGCTGGTCGGGTCCAGACCCACAGGGGGGCCCGCTGGATGTGGCCTGGCGCCTCAAACTTGACCTCTGGCAGGGGGAGGAGCGCCTGCTGCTGGAGGTGGTGGCCCTGCGGAGCCGCGGCGGCGATGAGGTGGTGCTGCACCATCGTCGGCGCAGCTACTGGTGCCGCCGCCAGGGGGACAACCTGCTGATCCGCAATGCCGCCGGGGAGGAGCTGGAGGTGTCCCTGGCCACGCTGGAGCGGAGCGACCGCGACCTCGATTCAGGTGCGCAGGATCGACGGCATCTCTACGTGCGGGGCCTGGCCCGGGAAGCGGCTCAGGCCCTGGGGCTGGGTGCCTGAGGGCTGGGGCTCAGAGGGCGCCGCGCCGGTAGAAGAGGATGAAGATCACGGCGGGGCCCGCCAGGGTGATCAGGGCCAGGGCTCCGAAGTTGGCGATCAGATGGAAATCGATGCCCATGGTGCGACGGATCAAGCGAAAGGCGCTGAAGGCGACCTTAGAGGCCGGAGCGGGTGGCCCCGCCTCCAGCCGCGGCCACTGTGACGGCTTGTCACAGCCGGCGTGGCGGTGCATCAGCGGCTGCGGCGCCTGCTGCCGCCTCGATCCGGAGCTGCGGGGTGAGGCTCTGGAGGCCCTCGATCCCCAACAGCGGCAGCAGTATCTGGCCATGGTGGGGCCCGACGGTTGGTGTGTGCACTTCGACACCGGTGGGCGCCGCTGCCGCGTCTACGCCGATCGGCCGGATTTCTGCCGGGTGGAAAACCTGATGCGCCTGTTCGGAGCGGCGGGTGAGCAGGCGGACGCCCTGGCGATCCACTGCTGCCGCCAGCAGATCCGCAGCGAATGGGGCGGGCGTGGCAGGGTGATGCGACGCTTCCTGCGAGCCATTCGCCAGCGGCCATGAGCGAGTCCCCCAACCGGCCGACCTCCGCCGAACCCGCCAAGGGCTGGGTGGCCGTCTTCTTCAGCACCGCGACCACGGTCTTTCTGGCCGAGCTGGGGGATAAGACCCAGCTGGCGGCCCTGCTGCTCTCCGCCGAATCGGGGCGACCGCTGGTGGTGTTCTTCGGAGCCTC
Organism: Cyanobium sp.; assembly: GCA_044348065.1. Lineage (GTDB taxonomy): Bacteria > Cyanobacteriota > Cyanobacteriia > PCC-6307 > Cyanobiaceae > Cyanobium. The sequence goes on along the minus strand of JBIKTO010000002.1, from coordinate 16,916 downwards.
CCTGGCCCTGATCTGCTCCAGCCTGGTCGGGGTGCTGCTGGGGCGCTGGCTGTCCACGGTGATGCCGGCCCAGCAGCTGGAGCGGCTGGCGGGGATCCTGATGGTGGCCCTGGGGCTCTGGCTGGGCCGCCAGGCGGCCCTGCACCTCGTGCCCCTCGCCCCTTGACCCCATGCCGTTCGCCCTGCTGGCCTCCACCTTCGCCACCGTGTTCCTGGCGGAACTGGGGGATAAGACCCAACTGGCGATCGTGAGCATCAGCGGCACCACCAGCCGCCCGGGCGCGGTGTTCGCCGGCAGCGCCACCGCCCTGGTGCTCGCCAGCCTGGTGGGTGCCGCCGCCGGCGGCTCCCTCTCCAGCGTGATTCCCACCGATGCCCTGCAACTGGCAGCCTCGGTGGGCTTCCTGATCCTGGGCACCCGTCTGATCCTCCGCTCCCGCGGCGACGACCTGGAGGTGACGGAGCCAGCCCCGGACGACGCCCCCCCCACTGCCTAAAGTCAACCCACCCATACGCGGCGAGCGGCTGGCCGCGGGGGTCCACCCGCACGACACACCCCCGACACACCTGATGAAGTTCACGGTCGCCGATCTGCTCGACCAGCTCTCCACCAGCGAGCCGCTGCCGATCGCCAAGCTGGAGAAGGGGCTCGGCCTGACCGGCCCTGACGACCTGGAGCGGTTGCGCATCGGCCTTGATGCTCTCAGCCGCCTGGCCTTGATCGAGCAGACGGAGGACGGACTGAGGCGTCAGGACAGCCCCGACCTGATTCCGGCCCGGCTGCGCTGCTCCAGCAAGGGCTTCTGCTTCGCCCTGCGGGAGGACGGCGGCGAGGACATCTACATCCGCGATCATCAGCTCAACCACGCCTGGAACGGGGATCGGGTGCTGGTGCGCCTCACCCGTGAGGGCGGACGCCGGCGCTCGCCGGAGGGGGCTGTGCAGTGCATCCTGGAGCGCACCACCGAAAGCTTGCTCGCCCAGGTGGAACAACAGGAGGAGAGGCTGGTGGCCGTGCCGCTGGACGACCGCCTGCTCACCACCATCGAGCTGCCTTCTGTCGATGCGGCCCACCTCCAGCCCGAGCAGGAGTCGGTGGTGGAAGTGCGCATCGACCGCTTCCCCGTCGCCCAGTTCGGAGCGCAGGGCCACGTGGCCCGCAGCCTGCCGGTGCACGGCGGGGAGCAGGCGGATGGGGAGTTGCTGCTGGCCAAGCACCGCCTCCACGATCGGCCCGCCGCGCCGAAGGCGGGCCTGCGCGCGGCGGCGGGCAAGGAGCGGGATGACCGCACCGGCCTGGCCACCCTGTTGCTGGTGGGCTGGTCGCAGCCCGAGGCCCCGACCGTGCCCGCCCTCTCCCTGGAGGAGCGGGAGGGCGGCGGCTGGCGACTGTGGTTGCACGCCCCCTCCGTGGCGGAGCGCATCACGCCGGACGGCGCCCTCGATCTCTGGTTGCGGGATCAGGCCGAGAGCCTCTGCCTGGGCCGGCGCTGGCTGCCGCTGCTGCCCCCCTCCCTCAGCCGTGATGCCAGCTTCCAGCCGGGGGTGAGTTCCCCGGCCCTCTCCCTGGCGATGGAGCTGGCGGAGGACGGCAGCCTGGAGCACTTCCGCTTCGCCCTCACCACCATCCGGCCGGACGCCCGGGTGGATGGGGAGAGCCTCACCGCCCTGGCGGAGCGCAAACCCAGAGCCCGCACGGTGCCGGCTGCCCTCAAGCCCCTGAAGGATCATCTGCCCCTCCTGGAGCAGCTGATCGCGCTGAGCGCCCGTCTGCGGGAGCGGCGCCGCGCCACCGGTTCGATCGAACTGGACCTGGCGATGCCCGATCTCCCGAGCCTTGGGGATCTGCGCCAGCCAGCGCCGGAGGTGGGCAACAGTGGCTGGCTCGTGGAGCTGCCGGAGAACCACCCGGTGGCGATCCTGCGGGAAGCGGTCCTGCTGGCGGAACGCTGCCTCGGCCAGCACCTCGCCGCCCTGGAACTGCCCTGCCTCTACGCCGTCACCCCGGCGGCCGATGCGGCCGAACTCAATGAGGTGGCCAAGGCGGCCCTGGCCCTGGAGATCCCCCTGGAACTGAGTGCCGAAGGCAACGCTGACGCGATGGCGATGGCGGCTGCCTTCGCCGCCACCGACCGTCGCCGGGCCCTGCAGCAACTGCTGGGTGATGCCCTGCCGGCGCCGCGCTTCAGCGCCGAGCCCGGACCCCACGTCCTGGCGGGGGAACCGGTCGCGCTGGCCCCCTGGTGCTTCCCCACGCTCCACTACGCCGACATCTGGAACCAGCAGGTGCTGATCACCCTGCTGCTGGAAGGCAAGAACCGGCCGAGCGTGCGCCATCGCACCACCGTCGATCTGGCCAGCGACAGCTGCCACGGCTCCGTGGACTGGCCCCTGCTCGCCCCCTCCCAGCTCACCCCGTTCCACGAGACCCTGGCACGGGGCCTGCTCCAGCGCCTCACCGCCCGCGGCCGTCTGCTGCAGGAGGTCACCCAGGACGTGCTGGCCCTGGCCCAGGCGCGGCACGCCGAATCCCTGGTGGGCCAGACGCTTCCCGGCGTGATCAGCGGCGTGCAGAGCTATGGCTTCTTCGTGGAGGTGCCCCCGTCCCAGGTGGAGGGGCTGGTGCATGTCAGCTCACTCAAGGACGACTGGTACGAGTACCGCTCCCGTCAGAGCCGCCTGGTGGGGCGGAAGTTCCGGCGCACCTACATGATCGGTGACCCGGTGGAGGTGGTGATCGAGAAGGTGGATCCCCTGCGGCATCAGATCGATCTGGCAGTGGTTCAGCCCGAGCTTCCCGAGCCACCGGCGGCCGAAGCCGGCGAGGCCGGCGAGGGAGACGACGGGACCGACGACGACGGGGACGACGACGGCAACCTCTACGCGGATTGAGGCGAGCCGATGGCCCCCACCTCCGACCCGGTGGTTCTGGCCATCTCCGGCGCCTCGGGCCAGCCGCTGGCGGAGCGGGCCCTGCAGCTGCTGCTCCAGGCCCAGGTGCCGGTGGAGCTCGTGGTCAGCCGGGGCGCCATACAGGTGTGGCAGGCGGAGCTTGGGGTGACGGTACCGGCCGACCCCGGCGCCCAGCAGCGCTTCTGGCGCGAGCGCACCGGCTGTTCGGACGGCTGGCTTCGCTGCCACCGGTGGAGCGACCAGGCGGCGGCGATCGCCAGCGGCAGCAGTCCCAGCCGGGGCATGGTGATCCTGCCGGCGAGCATGGGCACCGTGGGTCGGATCGCCTCCGGGGTGGCGCTCGACCTGATCGAACGGGCCGCCGATGTGCACCTCAAGGAAGCCCGGCCCCTGGTGATCGCGCCGCGGGAATTGCCCTGGAACCTGGTGCATCTGCGCAACCTGACGGCCCTGGCCGAAGCGGGCGCTCGCATCGCCCCGCCGGTGCCGGCCTGGTATCACAGGCCCACCAGCCTGGAGGAGATGGTCGATTTCCTGGTGATCCGCATCTTCGACAACCTGGGCCTTTCCCTGGGCGAGCTGCGCCGCTGGCAGGGCCCCATCAACCCGCCATCCCCCTGATCCACCCCGTGCTGCGCCGCCTGCTGCTCCTGCCCGTGCTGGCGCCCCTGCTGGTGGTGTTGCTGGTGGGGGCCCTCAACCCCCGGCCCTGGGTGAGCCTGCGCCTGCTCAGCTGGAGCTCCGCCACCCTGCCGCTGGGTGCCTGGATGGCCCTGGCGGGAGCCGGTGGCGCCGCCCTCAGCGCCGGAGCCACCTCCCTGGCCCTCCGGCAGGGGGCCACCCCCCTGCGGCGCCAGGTGCGGCGACGGATCGGCGTCGAGACCCCAGAGCCCTGGGAGCAGGAGGACGAGATGGTCGAACCGCCGCAGCGGCGGCAGGACCGGCGCGAGCGTCCCCCGGCGGAGTGGCGATCGGCGGGGGGCACGCGGGCCCCGGGCGAGCCGGCGCCGACGATCTCCGTTCCCTTCCGGGTGATCCGCCGCGGCGAGGCGGCCGCGAGTCCGGCCCCCGCCCCAGCCGCCGCCGCCAGCGGCTGGCGGCAGGCACCGCCACGGGCGCCTGAACCGGTGAGCGAACCGGTTGCCGCTGGCGAGGACTGGGGAGCCATGGCGAGCGACGACTGGTGAAGCCGCGACAGCAGCGCGGCAATCGCCGCCGCGCTGCCTAGAGTCCGCGACACCGTCTGCCGTACTGCCGCGGTGAGCACCAGCCCCAACCCCGAAGCCCAGGCCCCCAGCGGATCCCTCTCCGAGAAGCCCGCGTCGAAGGCCAAGCCCCCCGCGCCGGAGGAGCAGCCCTTCGACACCTTCGTCTCCCAGACCTTCCTGCCGGCCCTGGCCAAGGAGGTGCAGAGCTACGGGGGTCCGGCGCCCGAACTGGCCTTTCTGCAGGGCCCCATGCCCGTTGTGGGCAGCGACTGCTGGATGGTGACCGGCTCCTTGCCCGGAGAGCGGCGCTTCTGGCTGTGCTTCACCAAGGCCGACATCACCTCCGCCAAGACCATCGCGCTGGCGGAGGCGGGCTCCAGCCCCAGCCTGCTGGAGTCGTTCCTGATCGATGAAAAGAAGATGAGCCTGGCCCTGCTGGTCTCCCGGCTGGTGCAGCGCCTGAACGGTCAGAAGTGGCTGGGGCCGAACTGAGCCCCGGCGCGCTTCACAGTTCATCCGCCTCGGTCGCCGCGGCTCCTACGATGGCCAGACCCGCTCCGCCGCCGAGCCGATCCGATGGTGCCTCCCACCGCCACCTCCCCAGCCCTCGCCAACGCCCCCGCCAGCATCGGTACGCCTGAGGCGCCGGCGATCAAGGATCCGGTGAAGGACACGATCCTGACGCCGCGCTTCTACACCACCGACTTCGACGCGATGGCGGCGATGGACCTGCGGCCCAACCAGGAGGAGCTGGAGGCGATCTGCGAAGAGTTCCGCAAGGACTACAACCGTCACCACTTCGTCCGCAACGACGAATTCATCGGTGCGGCCGACAAGCTCGACCCCGACACCCGCAAGGTGTTCGTGGAGTTTCTGGAGCAGAGCTGCACCTCCGAATTCTCCGGCTTCCTGCTCTACAAGGAGCTCAGCCGCCGCATCAAGGAGAAGAATCCCCTGCTGGCGGAGTGCTTCGCCCACATGGCCCGCGACGAGGCCCGCCACGCCGGCTTCCTCAACAAGGCGATGGCCGACTTCGGCCTGCAGCTCGACCTGGGCTTCCTCACCTCGCATAAGGCCTACACCTTCTTCAAGCCCGCCTACATCTTCTACGCCACCTACCTGTCGGAGAAGATCGGCTATTGGCGCTACATCACCATCTTCCGCCATCTCGAGCAGCACCCGGAGAGCAAGATCTTCCCGATCTTCAATTTCTTCGAGAACTGGTGTCAGGACGAGAACCGCCACGGCGATTTCTTTGACGCCCTCATGAAAGCCCAGCCCACCACGGTCACCGGCCTGAGGGCCCGCCTCTGGTGCCGCTTCTTCCTGCTGGCGGTCTTCGCCACCATGTATGTGCGCGATGTGGCCCGCAAGGAGTTCTACGAGGCTCTTGGTCTCGACGCCCGCAGCTACGACCGGCTGGTGATCGAGAAAACCAACGAAACCTCGGCTCGCATCTTCCCGGTGGTGCTGGACGTGGCCAATCCCCGCTTCTGGGAGGGGCTGGAGACCCTGGTGGCCAACAACGCCGCCCTCGCCGAGGCCGACGCCAGTGGTGCTCCCGCGCCCCTGAAAGCCCTGCGCAAGCTGCCCCACTGGCTCGGCAACGGCCTGCAGATGGCCCAGCTGTTCCTGATGGCGCCCATCCGCAGCGAGCGCTTCCAGCCCGCGGTGCGCTGAGGCTGCCTTGACTGTCACCACCGATCTCCGCGCGGGCCACAGCCCCGCCACCACCTGGGCCGATCCGCTCTGGCGCTCCCGCCTCGAGCCCCTGCTGGCCGCCGGTCGGGCCGCCGGCGCCGACCTGGTGGAAGTGTTCCTAGAGCGCACCGACCACCTCGGCGTGCTGGCCGAACAGGAGGCGATCACCAGCGTCAGCCCCGCCTTCGGCATGGGCGCCGGCCTGCGGGTGTTCCGCAACGGCCAGGATGGCTTCGTCTCCACCAACGATCTGAGCGCCGCCGGCCTGCTGGAGGCCCTCGACCAGGCCCTCGGCATGCTCGGCCTGCTGCGCACCGCCAATGGCGGTGGCGGTGGTTTCGACGGCCTTCCGGAGCTGCGTGACCACGGCGCCGACAAGGACGGCTGGCTGGGCGCCTGCCCCCGGCTGGGGGAGGCCACCGCCAAGCTGCTGCTGGGTACCGATCGCCTGCTGCGCCACGGCCAGCACCTGCAGGCCCGGCGCGGCAACTACGCCCGCGACTGGCAGGAGGTGCTGGTGGCCGCCAGCGACGGCACCTTCGCCCGCGACGTGCGGCTGCACCAATCCCTGGGGCTGAGCGTGCTGGCGGCCGATGGCGAGCACCGCGCCAGCCTGGGCCGTCGCTACGGCACCAGCGACAGCCCCGACGCCCTGCGGGCCTGGGACGCGGATGATTCCGCCCAGGACCTCTGCTCCAGCGCCGGGGCCATGCTCTATGCCGACTATGTGGAGGCCGGCCAGTGCCCGGTGGTGCTGGCCAACCGCTTCGGCGGGGTGATCTTCCATGAGGCCTGCGGCCATCTGCTGGAAACCACCCAGGTGGAGCGGGGCACCACCCCCTTCGCCGAACGGGTGGGCGAGGCCATCGCCCATGAGGCGGTCACAGCGATCGACGAGGGCCTCACCGGTGGTGCCTTCGGATCGCTGGCGATGGATGACGAGGGAATGGAGCCCCAGCGCACGGTTCTGATCGAGAACGGCGTGCTGCGCGCCTTCCTCAGCGACCGCGCCGGCGAACTGCGCACCGGCCATCCGCGCACCGGCAGCGGCCGGCGCCAGAGCCATTCCTTCGCGGCCGCCAGCCGCATGCGCAACACCTACATCGCCGCCGGCCCCCACAGCCCCGACGATCTGATCGCCTCGATCGAGCAGGGCCTGTACTGCAAGTCGATGGGGGGCGGCAGCGTCGGTCCCACCGGTCAGTTCAACTTCGCCGTGGAGGAGGGCTACCGGATCGAAAACGGTCAGCTCACCCATCCGGTGAAGGGAGCGACCCTGATCGGCGAGGCCAAGGAGGTGCTGCCGCGCATCTCCATGTGCGCGAACGACCTGGAGCTGGCGGCGGGTTTCTGTGGCTCGGTGAGCGGCAGCGTGTTCGTCACCGTCGGCCAGCCCCACATCAAGGTGGATGGCATCACCGTGGGGGGCCGTTGAGCATGCAAGCCAGTCTGGATGCTGAAGGCCTCAGGGGCCGACTGGAACACCTGGCCGCGCGGGAGGGGATCCAGCGCTGGGATCTGGGCGCCGCCTGCAGCACCGACACCTCCGTGCAGGTGGACCGGGGCGAGGCCAAGCAGATGAAGGGTGCCCAGCGCAGTGCGATCACCGTGCGCGTCTGGAACGGGGAGGGCCTGGTGGGCACCACCAGCACCTCCGATCTGAGCGAGGACGGCCTGAGCCGTGCGCTGGCCGGTGCCCATGCCGCCAGCGCCTTCGGCAATCCCGATGACATTCCCGCCTTCTCGCCCCAGGCGACGGCGCCGGTGGCGGAGCTCCAGCAGCCTCTGCACGAATCCCGCAACATCCTGAGCCTGCTGGAGACCCTGCGGCAGGCCGAACGCGAATTGCTCGGCCGCCATCCGGCCATCCAAACGGTCCCTTACAACGGTCTGGCCCAGCGGCGCAGCGAGCGGATCTACCTCAACAGCGAGGGGGCCTGCCGCCAGCAGTTGCTGACCACCGCCAGCATCTACCTCTATGCCCGCGCCGAGGAAGCGGGCCGCAAGCCCCGCAGCAGCGGCGCCGTGCGGCTCGCCTACGGCGCCGATGACCTCGATATCGCCGGCTGCATCAACGAGGCGGCCGAGGGCACCATCTCCCACCTCAACTACGCGCCGATCAGCACCGGTCGCTACACCTGCGTCTTCAGTCCCGAGGCCTTCCTCGACCTGATCGGCGCCTTCAGCGGCATGTTCAACGCCCGGGCCGTGCTGGATGGGGTCAGCCTCAGCCGGCGCGAGAGCCTCGGCGAAGCGCTGGCGGTGCCCTTCCTCGATCTCCACGACAACGGCCTGCACCCCGGCAACATCGGCGCCTCCGCCTTCGATGGCGAGGGCACCCCCACCCGCCGCCTTTGCCTGCTGGAGGGGGGGGTGTTGCGCAGTTTTCTCCACTCCGAGGCCACGGCCCGCGCCTTCGGCGTGGCACCCACGGGCCACGCGGGGCTTGGGGCGAAGGTGTCCGTGGGGCCGGACTGGTTTGAGGTGGGGCCGACCCCTGACAGCGGTGGCGGTGAGGCCGGCCTGGATCGCTTCGCCGCCACCGGCCGGAGCAGCGGTGAGGGAGCGGGGCTGGTGGTGATCGATTCCCTCTCCGCCCTTCATGCCGGGGTGAAGGCCAGCCAGGGATCCTTCTCCCTGCCGTTCGATGGCTGGCTGATCCGTGATGGGGTGCAGCGCTCGATCGAGGCGGCCACCGTCGCCGGCGACATCCGCGATGTGCTCAAGGGGATCGTGGGCTTCGAGGGTGAGGCGAAGATCACCCCCGACGGACTCTGTCCCTGGGTGTGGGTGGACGGGCTGAGCGTCACCGGCGACGCCTGAGCTGGGCGGTCCCATGCGGATCCTGTTCTGGGGAACCCCCACTTACGCCCTGCCGAGCCTGGACGCCCTGGTGGCCGCGGGTCATCAGGTGGTGGGGGTGGTGAGCCAACCCGATCGCCGGCGGGGCCGGGGTGCGGAGCTCCTGCCCTCGCCGGTGAAACAGCGTGCTCTGGAGCTCCATCTGCCCGTGTTCACCCCCACCCGAATCCGCCGGGAGCCTGAGGTCCAGGCGGAACTGGCGGCCCTGGGGGCCGAGCTCTCGGTGGTGGTGGCCTTCGGCCAGATCCTGCCGCCGGAGGTGCTGCAGGCGCCTCCCTTCGGATGCTGGAACGGCCACGGCTCGCTCCTGCCCCGCTGGCGTGGCGCGGCGCCGATCCAATGGGCCCTGCTGGAGGGGGATCCCGAGACGGGGGTCGGGATCATGGCGATGGAGGAGGGTCTTGACACCGGGCCGGTGCTGCTGGAGCGGCGCCTGGCGATCGGGCTGCTGGAGAACGCCAGCCAACTGGCTGCGCGCCTCGCCGACCTCACCGCCGAACTGCTGGTGGAAGCCCTGCCGCGGATCAAGGCCGCCGGTCCGGGTCCGGAAGCCGAGCGATGGCGGCGGCTGGGGCTTCAGCCGCAGGCGGAGGAGGGAATGCGCTACGCCCGCATCCTTTCCCGGGAGGATGGGCGGATCGACTGGAACGACCCGGCCCTGGCGGTGCATCGCCGCATCATGGCCCTCCATCCTAGCGCCCATGCCCGCTGGGGTGACCAGCGCCTGAAACTTCTGGACAGCGAGCCTCTGGTGCGACGCCTGGCGGAGCAGCTGAGCCCGGAGGCAGGGGAGCTGGCTCGGCGCTGGGGGGCGGAGGCGCGTGATGGCGAGACCGCGGCGGGACGGGCGGCCGCCGGCACGGTGCTGGAGGTGGTGAAGGACGTGGGTCTGGTGGTGGCCACCGCTGGTTGTCCGCTGCTGCTGCGGGAAGCCCAGCTGGAGGGTCGGCCCGCCGCCCGGGGTGGCCGGTTGGTGCAGCAACTGCAATCGGCGGGGCTGGTGACAGGGAGTCGCCTGGCGGCAGGCGGGAGCAAATCGGAAGACGGTATAAAGAAAACGGCCGATTGATTAACGTTCTATGTTGTCAGCGGTCTCACACAGCCGATCCTCGATGGATGGGTTGTAGACAGGAACGGTTCCACCTACTTGGTCCCATGGGAAGCGAACTTTCCTTCGTGAATGCCACCGGCGCCGGGTGCGTGATTCTGCGGGAAACCACCGGCCGTTATGTGGTGAGGTGCGAACAGGAACCCCGCCAGCAGCAGCATGTGGCCACCTTGGCGGCGGCCCATGCGGTCTGCCGTGGGTTTGAGCGTCGCTGGCAGCACGAGGATCGGCTGCGCGCCTGAAGGGGATTCAGGCCGAGGTCACCGTTGCCGAAACGGCGGCCTCGGGCTGGCGACGATGGAGTTCATGCAATCCCTCCAACTGGTTGTGCACCGACACGAGCTGATCGCGGATGTGCTGACTGTTCTCGATGCGGGAAAGGGTGAGCAGCATCGTCTCAATCTGCGCCTTGCAGTTGATCAGCACTCGGCACTCGGGGGACCCGGGTTCGTAGGGCATGGCAGGCGACGGTGTGGTGAGGACGGAAGGAGGGCCGAGGCGCGGCTTGCGAACCGTGCACGGCTGAACCGGGCCTCAGTCGATCGCACGGGGCCCTTCCAGACTGTCTCAACCGCTGCAGATTGACCCAACCCGGCAGTCAGCGGCTGCGGCGCCGGGGCTGGGCGGCGCTGCCAGGCGCGGGCGGGCGATCGGACGCGCGTCCCTGACCACGACCCCCCTGACCACGACCACCCTGGGCGCGGCCACCCTGGCGGCCCCGCCCCCCGCTGAGATCCAGCGGGGGGGCGGAGAGCACCGTCGGCTCGAAGCCAGGCACCTCCTGGCGCGGCAGCTTCTCGCCCAGCAACCGCTCGATCGCCCGCAGCAGCTCATGCTCCTCCGCCGCCACCAGCGATACCGCGTGCCCATCACAGCCGGCCCGGCCGGTGCGGCCGATGCGGTGCACGTAGTCCTCGGCCACATTCGGCAGATCCAGGTTCACCACATGGGGCAGCTGCTGGATGTCGATGCCGCGGGCGGCGATGTCGGTGGCCACCAGCACCCGCAGCTCGCCGCTCTTGAAGCCCGAAAGGGCACGGGTGCGCGCCCCCTGGCTTTTGTTGCCGTGCAGGGCGGCGGCGCTCAGCCCATCCCGCATCAGCCGCTCGGTGAGCTTGTTCGCCCCGTGCTTGGTGCGGGAGAACACCAGCACCTGCTCCCAGCCGTTGCTGCGGATCAGGTGGGTGAGCAGGTCGCCCTTGCGATCCATGTCGCAGGGGTGGAGCACCTGCTGGACGCTCGGCGCCGCCTGGTTCTCGGGGGTGGCCTGCAGGTGCACCGGCTGGTGCAGCAAACCGGTGGCCAGCTGGCGGATCTCGCCGGAGAAGGTGGCGGAGAACAGCAGGTTCTGGCGATGCTCCGGCAGCAGAGCCAGGATGCGGCGAATGTCGCGCAGGAAGCCCATATCAAGCATCCGATCGGCCTCATCCAGCACCAGGATCTCCACCCGGTCGAGGCGCAACGCCCGCTGCTGATGCAGATCCATCAGCCGGCCCGGGGTGGCCACCAGCACATCGGTGCCACGGCGGAGACGTTCGATCTGGGGGTTGGCGCTGACGCCACCGAACACCACATCGGAGCGGAGGTCGAGGTAGCGGCCGTAGGCCCGCACGCTGTCGCCCACCTGGGCCGCCAGCTCGCGGGTGGGGGTGAGCACCAGGGCACGTACCACGCCGGAGCGGGCGTGGGGGCCGTGCAGCAGGCGCTCCAGCAGGGGCAGGGTGAAACCGGCTGTCTTGCCGGTGCCCGTCTGGGCGGCGGCGAGCACATCCTTGCCCTCCAGCACCGCTGGGATGCACTGCTTCTGGATCGGCGAGGGATGGCGGTAGCCCTTGGCGGCCACCGCCTTGAGCAGGGGCTCGGAAAGACCCAGTTCGGCGAAATCGGCCGCCAGGCCAGCCACCGGCGCCGTCGCGATCGGCCCGGCGGCGGAGCCGGGCGCGTCTGGAAGTCGCGACTCGCCCACCGCTTGGGGGGCCGGGGCGCGTCGGCGCCGGGAGGTGGTCGTGATCGGAGCGCAGGCGTCAGCACTCAGCCTAGGAGGACACGGCCGAGCACAGCTCAGGCCCGTTGAAAGTGGGCGCAGCGCTCGCAGGGGCCCTCGGGCAGCACGGCACAGCGCAGCAGGGGCGAGCGGGCGTTGAAGCGGCAGGCGGGGTCGCCGATCACCCAGCGGCCCTGCCACCAGCGCGCGTCGGCGGGCTGGCGCTGAACCTTCACCTGCAGTGCCACGCTGGCCAGTTCGTAGCGGCCATTGCGCAGTCGATAGCGATGGCGGCGCTGCAACACCAGAAAGCTGCTGCCGCCATGCAGCAGCCAGCGACCGGGATGGGGCACCTGCTCAATCCCCTCCAGATCGAGGGTGTCGAGAAGGCGGTCATCATCGATGCGACGCAACTCGATCCGCATGGCCGTGCCTCAGGGTTGTTCGGCGGGCACGGCGTCCGGTCCCTGGGGCGGGGCGGGCGGCGGCAGCGCCACGGTCTCTGGCTCCTGACGCACCGAAAATCCCCACGCAAACAGCACCACCACGCTGGCCAGCAGCGCCCAGTCGGGAATCTCCACGGCCGGCAGGGCGAGGCGCACCAGCAGGCGCAGGCCCACCAGACCCACCGCCAGGTAGCCGGCGGTCTCCAGATGGCGGAACACCTCCAGCCAGCGGATGAACAGCTCGGCGGTGAGCCGCAGGGCCACCACGCCGATCACCCCGCCGGCCATCACCAGCAGCAGCCGGTCGGTCACCGCCACCGCGGCGGCGACGCTGTCGAGGGAAAAGGCCAGGTCGGTGAGGGCCAGGGTGAGCACGATCGAGCCCAGCCCCACCCGCGGGGCCGGGCTGGCGGAGGTGTCCGCCGAGCCCGGTTGCTGCTCCACCGCTTCAGCGCCGCCATCGAGGCCCAGCAGGTGCCGACCGCAGAGATAGAGCAGGTAGGCGGCCGCCAGCAGCTGCAGGGGCCAGAAGGCCAGAACCCAGCGCGCCGCGGCGATCAGCCCCAGGCGGAAGACCAGGGCGAGCAGAAGGCCGAGGTTGAGGGCCTGGCGCTGGCGGGCCGGATCGTGGAGACGCCGCGAGATGGCCGCCAGTGCAATGGCGTTGTCCGCGGAAAGCACCGCTTCCAGCCCCACCAGCAACGGCAACAGCAGCAGCATCTCTCCCCACTGGTCGGCCGCCTGGATCAGCGGTGTGAGGGAATCGACGGTTTCGGCTTCCATGCGCCGCGCTGGCTCCGGGAGGCTCCTGTCTCCGGAGCGGTCCAGGTCACTGTAGGAAGGACTCCCCCAAGCCCCGACCGTCCCATGGAGCTGCAGGCCGAGCTGGTGCACGCCGAGCCGGGGCGCAGGGTGGTGCGGGTCTCCGCTCTGGAGGGAGGGCGTCCCCTGGGCAGCGCCCTGGGGGAAGCGGAGGACGCCGAGACGGCGGAGGAGCGGGCGATCGGCCGGCTGCGGACTCGGCTGGGCCAATCGCGGGCAGCACCCGCAGCCGCTTCCACGCCGCCAGCGGCGGTGCAGCAGCAACCGGAACCCCAGCTGGTGTCTCCCCAACCCGAAGCGAAGCCGGAGTCGCCATCACCAGCCCCGAGCGCCCCCCTGGAGCCGCCGATGGACCCGGAAGACTGGAGCCAGGAGCTGCTTCAGCTCGACCGGCAACTGCAGCGCCTCGGCTGGGCCCGCGACCAGGAGGGCGTCTACCTGCAGCGGGCCTTCGGCCATCCGAGCCGCAGCCGCCTCACCCGCTGGGCCGACCTGACGGCCTTCCTGCGGGCCCTGGAGGAGCTGGAGCCAGGGGCTGACCCAGCCTCGGCCCCCATCCCTCTGCAGCGCGGCGAGCTGCTCAGCCAGTGCGACACCCTGCTGGAGCGGCTCGGCTGGGACACCCTCAGCGCCCGCCGCTTCCTGGAGCGACACCTGGCGGTGAGCAGCCGCCAGCAGCTCAGCGACGCCCAGCTGCTGCAGTTCAACATGCTGCTGGAGGAGGCCTGGCTGGAGGCCGGCGCAGCCGCGCCGATATGCGAGCCTGGGCCTGCGCCGGCCCTTTCGGCAGCCACCGCGCCCCAGAGTTCTCCGCAACGATCATGACCCTCCGCGTCGGCATCAACGGCTTCGGCCGCATCGGCCGCCTGGCTTTCCGCCATGCCTGCCGCCAGAGCGACATCGAGGTGGTGGGGATCAACGACCTGATCGAGGTCGATTACCTCGCCTACATGCTGCGCTACGACTCCACCCATGGCCGTTTCGACGGCACCGTGGAGGTGCGGGACGGCGCCCTGGTGGTGAACGGCCGGGCGATCCGCATCACCGCCGAGCGGGATCCCGCCGCCCTGGCCTGGGGCGATGTGGGGGCGGATTACGTGCTCGAATCCACCGGCTTTTTCCTCACCGACGCCACCGCCCGCCAGCACATCGCCGCCGGCGCCCGCCGGGTTGTTATGTCGGCTCCCTCCAAGGACGACACGCCGATGTTCGTGATGGGGGTCAACCACAGCGCCTATGCCGGCCAGGAGATCGTCTCCAACGCCTCCTGCACCACCAACTGCCTGGCGCCCCTCGCCAAGGTGGTTCATGACAGCTTCGGCATCGCCAGTGGTCTGATGACCACCGTGCACGCCACCACTGCCACCCAGAAAACGGTGGACGGCCCTTCGGCCAAGGACTGGCGTGGGGGCCGCGGTGCCGGCCAGAACATCATTCCCTCCTCCACCGGAGCGGCCAAGGCCGTGGGTCGAGTGATCCCCTCTCTCAATGGCAAGCTCACCGGCATGGCCTTCCGTGTGCCCACCCCCGATGTCTCGGTGGTGGATCTCACCGTCAACCTGGAGCGTCCCGCCAGCTACGAGCAGGTGAAGCAGGTGATCCGCGCCGCCGCTGAAGGACCGATGCGCGGCGTGCTCGGTTACACCGACGATGCGGTGGTTTCCAACGACTTCATCGGCGAGAGCTGCACCTCGGTGTTTGACGCCGGTGCCGGCATCGCCCTCACCGACACGTTCATGAAGCTCGTCGCCTGGTACGACAACGAATGGGGCTACGCCGGCAAGTGCCTTGAACTGATGCGCCACATGGCCAGCGCGGGGTGAGGGCGGCAGTGGCGACGCAGCAGCGTTGCCCCCAGGTGGATCTGGTTCTGATTGGCATAGGCCTCGCGCTCCAGCTCCCGCTCCTCGAGCGTGCTGGAGGCGTACATGGGATCCTGCAGCTGCGTCTCCGTCTCCGGATGCATCGCTTTGGAGAGGCCCAGGGGGCGCGGACGGGCCCGTAGGCCGCCGCCGGCGCAGCTCTGGGCCACGTGGATCGCCTCGTGGTTCAGCACCCGCAGGAACTCCACCGTCCCCTTCTCCAGCACCTGCGGTTGCAGCCGCATCGTGCGTTCGGCGTGGTCCCATTCGCCGGCTGCTCCCGGCTTGCGGGTGGCCTCCAGGTCGATCGCCACACCCACGCGCTCCAGCTCCCGCAGCAGGTTGCCGATCGCTTGCCGTTCCACGCTGTAGTCGGGGGGGTTGACGATCATCGCCTTGAGCTGCTCCAGGGTCGGCTCCGGTTCGCCAAGACGGCGGCGGAACTGATAGCGGATGCCGCCGCCGGGCAGCGGTTCGCTGGTGGGAATCCAGGCCAGGTCGGCCGCCGCCAGCCGCTCCTCCAGGTCGCTCTGCAGCAGGGCCAGCGGTCGCCGCTCCGGGGCGGGCGGAGGATCCAGCCGGGCGACCGCCCGGGACAGGCTGGGAACGCTTGTGGCCACACTCGTCATGCCCTCGATGGCCTCCGGCAGGGCGGCGATCCCGACCCCCAACAGCAACGTGCCCGCCAGCAGGGCCACGCCCTCCGAGAACCGCCCGCGCCGCTCCATCAGGCTGCCGCAGTGGCCGCAGACCACCGCGCTTCCCAGGCCCGTGGAGAGGGGAAAGGGGGGCCGAACGGCGCAGCGGCGGCAGCGGTAGCGGGACATCAACCCTCCTCCTGATCCAACATTTTCGCGCCGGCGTGGGCCGCCTGTTGCGAGGATCCTGCTCCGTTCTTCTTCCCCGCCCATGCCCCTCTCCGCCCTGGTGCGCCAGCTCCAGCAGGTGCCCCTCACCGGCGAGGTGCGCCAGCGCTGCACCCGGACGGAACGGCTGCGGCTCAGCGGCGCCGGGCGACCCGCCCGGGCCCTGCTGGCTTCGGCCCTCGCCCGCCTGGAGAGCAGCCCCCTGCTGGTGGTGGTACCCACCCTGGAGGAGGCGGGCCGCTGGAGCGCCCTGCTGGAGTTGATGGGCTGGCCCTCCTGCCAGCTCTACCCCAGCTCCGAGGGCTCCCCGTACGAACCCTTTGATCCCACCAGTGAGATCACCTGGGGCCAGCTGCAGGTGCTGGCCGAACTCGTGGACGGAACCAAAAGCACCGATGGCCCAGGCGCAACCCCCTGGCGGGGGGTGATCGTCGCCACAGAGCGCGCCCTGCAGCCCCACCTGCCGCCTCCCGCCGCCCTGGCCTCCCTCTGCCTTTGCCTGCGTCGCGGCGACAGCCTTGAAGGGGACGACCTGGGCCGCCGCCTCACCCATCTGGGCTACGAGCGGGTGGCCACGGTCGAGCAGGAGGGCAGCTGGAGCCGCCGTGGCGACATCCTGGACGTGTACCCGGTGAGCGCCGAGCTGCCCGTGCGGCTGGAATGCTTCGGTGAGGAGATCGAGAAGCTCCGGGAGTTCGATCCCGCCAGCCAGCGCTCCCTCGATGCCATCGAGGTGGTGCGCATCACGCCCACCAGCCACGCCCCGCTGGTGGCCGATGCCCTGCGGGAGCAGCTGCCGGACGGGCTGGAGGCCCTGCTGGGGGCGGAGGGTCTGCACACCCTGCTGGAGGGCGGCGCCCCGGAGGGCCTGCGTCGCCTGATGGGCCTGGCCTGGGGCCAGCCGGCCTCGCTGCTGGATTACCTGCCGCCGGATACCTTGCTGGCGATCGACGAGCGGCGCCACTGCCTCGCCCACGGCCAGACCTGGTTCGAGCACGCGGGCCAGCACCACGCCGAGCTGGAGCTGGAAGCCCTGCTGCCCCCGGCCCTGCACAGGCCGCCGTCAGAGGTGTTGGCAGAGGCCACCAGCCGCTTCGCCGGCTTCGACCTGGCGGAGCTGCACGAGAGCGACGGCCACCCCAAC
>JBIKTO010000259.1:0-4721 GCA_044348065.1 Cyanobium sp. | reverse complement strand
CCGAGCTGCTCGCCGCACCCCGCACCCCAACCCTGGGATGCAGCCTCCTGAGCCCCTGATGAGCCCGACGCTTCCGCCAACGTCGTTGGCATCCACATGAAGCAGCCCGAAGCGCTGAGTCTGGCGGGTCCTGCTTGCCCCTCCGCGGTTTGGCCACCGGATACGGGGGCTCGAAAGTTGTGGACCGGGCCTTCGTGCATAACGACCCGCCCGAACCCATTCCCCGCAGCAGCGATCCCTTCCTGGCCCAGGCCATCGGCCTCAAGCCTGAGCGGAATCCTCCACCCCGCCAGCCTTCTCCCCCAGCCGCGCCGCCAGCACCGCCAGGTACAGCTCCTCCGGAATCTCCCGGATGTCGTATTCCACCGGCAGGAAGCCGTGGACGTGCCGGTGCACCACCATCCAGCAGTTGCGCTCCGGATCGGCGCCGCTGCTGTCGAGCTCGCGGGAGGCGGCGGCCAGCTGGCGTACCAGCTGGGGATCGGGGGTGGGGGCCGGGTCCATGGCCAGAATCATGCCAGCCATGCAGGGGCGACGGGATGGGGAATGGAAAGGAGCTCACGCGGATGTGGTTTGCCGCCGTGGCGTTGCTGCTGGCGGCGGCAACCCCCGCCGCCGCCCAGGGCCCGTCGCCGAACCAGCCGCAGGCGATCCCCGCCCCGCCCGGGCTCAACCTGCCCCCCTGCCCCCGGCTGGGGCCGCCGGGCACGATCCAGCCCCTGCGGATCCAGCCCCGCCAGGTGGCGGCCAAGAACCGCATGGGCTGCCTGTCGGCCGAGGATGCCGTCTACGGGCCGGATGGCTGCCCGATCCGCTTCTGCGGCACCCAAACTCCCCGCCTGGCCCTGCCCGGCGCGCCCGGGACTCGGTCGCCCGGGGCTCAGCCGCCGGCGCCGTAGGCCACCTGGCAGGCGGCGTTGAGCAGCTGGGCCTGGGCGGCGCTCTGGGGCGGCTGGCCGTTGAGCAACCCCAGCTGGCAGTTGGCGGCGGCCATCACGGTCACGTCGGCGCCGGTGCCGTAGCTGAAGCTCACCCCGTAGGTGCCCACCGATTCCACCGTGCCGTAATTGAGCAGCCAGGTGGTGCCGGGCACCACGAACACCGTCTGCTGCTGGCTGGCCGCCTGGTTCACCAGCTCGGTGATGGCGACGCCGGTGGCCAGGCCCGCCAGGCCCCAGGCGGCGGCGCTGCCGCCCCACCAGCCCCAGCTGGCCGGAGTCCAGGCGTACCAGCCGGTGTGCCAGGGGCGGCTGCCCCAGTAGCCGCCGTTCGACCAGGCGGCATTCCAGCCGTGGTAATCGCGGTTGTAGAAGTTGTTGTTGACGTTGACGTTGCGGTTGATGTCGAGCGGGCGGTCGCCGTTGGTGTTCGTCCAGGCGGGGCGCACGCCGGGGCCGTACGCGGGATGCCAGCCCTCGTAGCCGTTGCGCCAGGTGTCGCCCGTCGGCCGGGCGCCGCCCCAGGAGCCGCCGCCGAAGTGGTAGAAACCGCCCCCGCGGGGACCCGCCACCGCAAAGCCGCGGGCGGCGGCGGGGACCGCGGGCAGCAGCGGTGCCAGGGCGGTGAGGCCGAGCAGCAGGGCTGCGCTGGCGGGGCGGAGGGCCGGGAGGGAGAGGCGCACAGGCAACCGGGCGGGGGAGCCCGACGAGCTTTCACATCTCTAGCAATGCGCCCTGGGACGGTTGTCTTCCCATGTCAGTCCGGTCCTCCCCCTGCTCTGCGCAGGGCTTCTGTCCATACGGTGCTTGCAGAGCGCACCACACTCCCCGACCGGAGATCCCCATGAATCCCACCGCCGAACTGTTCACCGAAAAGGCCTGGGCCGCCGTCGTTGATGCCCAGCAGCGGGCCCAGCAGGCCAGGCAGCAGCAGATGGAGAGCGAGCACCTGCTGGCGGCCCTGATCGGTCAACAGGATCTGGCCACCCGCATCCTGGCCAAGGCGGGCGTGGAGGTGGGCACCCTCAGCCAGAAGCTCGATGCCTTCATCGCCGCCCAGCCCAGCCTCAGCGCCGCCCCCAGCAACATCTACCTGGGCAAGGGCCTCAACACGGTGCTGGATCAGGCCGATGCCCTCAAGACAAGCTTCGGCGACAGCTACATCGCCATCGAGCACCTGCTGCTCGCCCTGGCGATCGACGACCGCTGCGGCAAGCAGCTCCTCAGCCAGGCCGGCACCAACGCCGAGAAGCTCAAGGAGGCGGTGCAGGCCGTGCGCGGCAACCAGCGCGTCACCGACCAGAACCCGGAGGGCACCTACGAATCCCTGGAGAAATACGGCCGCGACCTGACGGCCGCCGCCCGCGACGGCAAGCTCGATCCGGTGATCGGCCGCGATGAGGAGATCCGCCGCACCGTGCAGATCCTCAGCCGCCGCACCAAGAACAACCCGGTGTTGATCGGCGAGCCCGGCGTGGGCAAAACGGCGATCGTCGAGGGCCTGGCCCAGCGGATCGTCAACGGCGATGTGCCGGCCGCCCTGCAGAACCGCCAGCTGATCGCCCTCGACATGGGCGCCCTGATCGCCGGCGCCAAGTACCGCGGTGAATTCGAGGAGCGCCTCAAGGCGGTGCTCAAGGAGGTCACCGCCTCCGAGGGGCAGATCGTGCTGTTCATCGATGAGATCCACACCGTGGTGGGCGCCGGCGCCAGCGGCGGCGCCATGGATGCCAGCAACCTGCTCAAGCCGATGCTCGCCCGCGGCGAGCTGCGCTGCATCGGCGCCACCACCCTCGATGAGCACCGCCAGCACATCGAAAAAGACCCAGCCCTGGAGCGCCGCTTCCAGCAGGTGTTCGTGGACCAGCCCACCGTGGAGGACACGATCTCGATCCTGCGCGGCCTCAAGGAGCGCTACGAGGTGCACCACGGCGTGCGCATCGCCGACAACTCCCTGGTGGCCGCCGCCGTGCTCTCCAGCCGCTACATCGCCGATCGCTTCCTGCCGGACAAGGCGATCGACCTGATGGATGAGGCCGCCGCCCGCCTGAAGATGGAGATCACCTCCAAACCGGAGGAGATCGATGAGCTGGATCGCCGCATCCTGCAGCTGGAGATGGAGAAGCTCTCCCTCGGCCGCGAATCGGATACCGCCAGCCGCGACCGGCTGGAGCGGCTGGAGAAGGAGCTCGCCGAGCTGGCCGAACAGCAGAGCGCCCTCAATGCCCAGTGGCAGCAGGAGAAGGGGGCGATCGATGAGCTCAGCGCCCTCAAGGAGGAGATCGAGCAGGTGCAGCTGCAGGTGGAGCAGGCCAAGCGCAGCTACGACCTCAACAAAGCCGCCGAGCTGGAATACGGCACCCTGGGCGATCTGAATCGCCGCCTGGCCAGCAAGGAGGCGGAACTCAACAGCAGCCACGAGGGCAAGAGCCTGCTGCGCGAGGAGGTCACCGAGGACGACATCGCCGAGGTGATCGCCAAGTGGACCGGCATCCCGGTGGCGAAGCTGGTGCAGAGCGAGATGGACAAACTCCTCCACCTCGAGGACGAACTGCACACCCGCGTGATCGGCCAGCAGGAGGCCGTCACGGCGGTGGCGGATGCGATCCAGCGCTCCCGCGCCGGCCTTAGCGATCCGAACCGGCCGATCGCCAGCTTCCTCTTCCTCGGCCCCACCGGCGTGGGCAAAACCGAGCTCTCCAAGGCCCTGGCCTCCCAGCTGTTCGACAGCGATGAGGCGATGGTGCGCATCGACATGAGCGAATACATGGAGAAGCACGCCGTCAGCCGCCTGATCGGAGCGCCTCCCGGCTACGTGGGCTACGAGGAGGGCGGCCAGCTCACCGAAGCGGTGCGGCGCCGGCCCTATGCGGTGATCCTGTTCGACGAGGTGGAGAAGGCCCACCCGGATGTGTTCAACGTGATGCTGCAGATCCTCGATGATGGCCGCGTCACCGATGGCCAGGGCCGCACCGTGGATTTCACCAACACCGTGCTGATCCTCACCAGCAACATCGGCAGCCAGTCGATCCTCGATCTCGCCGGTGATCCGGGCCGCCACGCCGAGATGGAGCGGCGGGTGAATGAGGCCCTGCGCGGCCACTTCCGACCCGAATTCCTCAACCGCCTCGATGAGACGATCATCTTCCATAGCCTCAAGGCCGAGGAGCTGCGTCAGATCGTGGGGCTGCAGGTGCAGCGGCTGGCGAAGCGGCTGGAGGAGAAGAAGCTGGGCCTCCAGCTCGATGGCTCCGCCCTCGACTGGCTGGCGGCTGTGGGCTACGACCCGGTGTACGGCGCCCGGCCGCTCAAGCGCGCCATCCAGCGGGAGCTGGAAACACCGATCGCCAAGGCGATCCTGGCCGGCAGCTTCCCGCCCGGCGCCACCATCGCCGTGGCGGTGGAGGGCGAGGGCGAGGGGGCGAAGCTGCGGCTGCAGCCGGCGGAGCCGGCCCGCCTGCCGGTGCTGGTGTAAGAGCCCGGCTGCGGTTTCGCTAGGCCGGATTGGCGGCGATGCCGTCGATCCGGCGCGCCAGGGCCAGATCCAGATCCGAGAGGCCGCCGGTGTCGTGGGTGGTGAGGGCGATCGTCACCCGGTTCCAGACGTTGCTCCATTCCGGGTGATGGCCCAGCGCTTCGGCGGCCAGGGCCACGCGGCTCATGAAGCCGAAGGCCTCGGAGAAATCGGCGAAGCGAAACTGGCGCTGCAGCTTGCCCTCCACCAGCGCCCAGGCGGGCAGGGTGTTGGCCAGGTCATCGATCTGGGCGGGGGCGAGGGGTTGG
>JBIKTO010000258.1:0-4723 GCA_044348065.1 Cyanobium sp. | reverse complement strand
CGGCGTGGAGGCGGTGCCGAAGGGCCAGTGGGAGGCGGCCACCTCCCTGGGGCTGCGCTGGGCCGGCACCCTGCGCCACATCGTGCTGCCCCAGGCCCTGCGGGTGATCGTGCCGGGCCTCAACACCCAGTACATCTCCCTGGCCAAGAACTCCTCCCTGGCGGTGGCCGTGGGCTACACCGATCTGTATTCGGTGGCCGAAACCACCCTCAACCAGACCGGCCGGGCGGTGGAGGTGGTGCTGCTGCTGCTCGGGGCCTACCTGGTGATCGACCTGCTGATCTCGGCGCTGATGAACGGTCTCAACCAGCTCGTGCAGATCCGGGAGCGCTGAGCGATGAAGCCCGTCCTCCGCCGCCTCCGCCAGGAGCTGTTCCCCACCGCCGCCGACGGCGCCCTGAGCGTGGGCCTGATCGCCCTGATCGCCGTGGCGGGCATCGGGCTGCTGCGCTGGGCCTTCGGCCAGGCCCGCTGGGCGGTGATCCAGCTGAACGCCACCCTGTTTGCCGTGGGTCGCTACCCGATCGAGCAGCAATGGCGGCTGTGGCTGCTCACGGCCCTGCTGGCGGCGGCCACGGGTCTGAGCTGGGGGTTGTTGCGGGCCCATCCCCGCGCCGATCGCACGGGCCTGCTCTGGCCCCGCAACGACCGGCTGGCGGCCGTGCTGCTGGCCACCCTGGCCCTGCTGCTGCCCTGGGGCCTGGGGCTGGCGCTGCCCCTGCAGCTCCGCTGGTGGGGCCTCACCGCCCTGCTGCTGGCGGCGCGCTGGCTGGCGGGCCGCTTCGGCCGCCGCCTCTCCCCCGCCCAGCTGCGGCTGGTGCCCCTGATCTGGCCGGTGCTCTACCTGCTCGGCATGGTGCTGATCAACGGCGGCCTGGGCCTGGCGCCGGTGCCGCCCTCGGAGTGGGGCGGCCTGCTGCTCACCCTGCTCACCGCCAGCTTCGCGATCCTGCTCTGCTTCCCGATCGGCGTGCTGCTGGCCCTGGGCCGACGCAGCGACCTGCCGCTGCTGCGCTGGGGCTCGGTGCTCTACATCGAGTTCATCCGCGGTGCGCCGCTGATCACCCTGCTCTTCCTGGGCCAGAACATCCTCGGCTTCCTGCTGCCGGGCGGCATGGCGCCGGAGCGGGTGTGGCGGGCGGCCTGGGTGCTCACCTTCTTCGCCGCCGCCTATCTGGCGGAAGCAGTGCGCTCCGGCCTGGCGGCGGTGCCCCCCGGCCAGCTGGAGGCGGCCCGCTCCCTGGGCCTGAGCCTGCCGCGGGCTTTGCAGCACGTGGTGCTGCCCCAGGCGCTGCGGGTGGCCCTGCCGGCGATGGTGGGCCAGTTCATCTCCCTGCTGCAGGACACCACCCTGCTCTCGCTGATCGGCCTGATGGAACTGCTGGGCACCGCCCGCACCGTGATGGCCAATCCTGCGTTCCTGGGCCGCAACGGCGAGGTGTATCTCACCCTGGCCGTGCTGTTCTGGTGCTGTTGCGCGGCCCTGGGCCTGGGCAGCCGCGCCCTGGAACACCGCCTCGATCCCCGCTCCCTCGCCTCCGCCTCCCGATGAGCCAGGTTCCCACCGGCCCCGCCGCCGACGGCGCCGCCGCCCCCGTGATGATCGAAGCCCGGGCCGTGGAGAAGTGGTACCCCAACGGCTACCACGCCCTGCGGGGCGCCGAACTCACGGTGCGCCGGGGCGAGGTGGTGGTGATCATGGGCCCCTCCGGCTCGGGCAAGAGCACCTTCCTGCGCACCTTCAACGCCCTGGAGGATTTCCAGAAGGGCAGCATCACGGTGGATGGCATCGCCCTCTCCAACGACCTGCGCAACATCGATGCGATCCGCCGCGAGGTGGGCATGGTGTTCCAGCAGTTCAACCTCTTCCCGCACCTCACCGTGCTCGACAACCTGTGCCTGGCGCCGGTGGTGGTGCGGCGCCGCCAGCGGGCGGAGGTGGAGGAGCAGGCGCGGGCGCTGCTGGAGCGGGTGGGCATCGCCGAGCAGGCCGGCAAATTTCCCGGCCAGCTCTCCGGCGGCCAGCAGCAGCGGGTGGCGATCGCCCGGGCCCTCTGCATGGAGCCCCGCATCCTGCTGTTCGATGAACCCACCAGCGCCCTCGATCCGGAGATGGTGCGGGAGGTGCTGGATGTGATGCGCAACCTGGCCGACGACGACATCACGATGGTGGTGGTGACCCACGAGGTGAAATTCGCCGAGCAGGTGGCCGACACGGTGGTGCTGATGGCCGATGGCGAAGTGGTGGAGGAGGCGCCGCCGGATCGCTTCTTCCAGGCGCCGGCCCATGAGCGCACGCGGCGGTTTCTCGATCAGATTCTCTGAGGCCAGGCTGGCTCCGTCCCGGGAAGCGGCGGTAGGGTCGGCCCATGGCTGCGCCTTCTCCACCCAGGGCCTCGCCCTTCACGCCACCGGCGATCCCCTGGCTGGCACCCCGGGCGCTGGAGACGCCGCTGGATCTGGGCCCGGGCCTGGATCCTGTGCGCTGCGGTGCGGCTCTGGCACGGCTATGCGACGAGCCCGATGTGCAGGCGGTGCTGGCCTTCGGCTCGCGGGCACGGGGTGAGGCGCAGCCGGATTCCGACCTGGATCTGGCGGTGATCGTGCGCCAGCCGCAGCTCAGCGGCGCGGAGAAGATGGCCTGCTGGCAGCGCTTCTCCCGGGCGCTCGGCCCCCTGGGGGTGGGGGTGGACCTGGTGGTGGCCGGCGCCGCCGATGCGGCGCGGCTGAGCGGCTCCCGCTGGCATGTGTTCGGCGATGTGGCCCGGGAGGGCCGGGTGCTGCATGTCGCCGGCTGAGGACGCGGCCCTGCTGCTGGCGATCGTGCGCCGCCATCTGCGCACCCTGCGCTTCGGCCTGGATACGGCGTACCCGGAGGAAGACTGGGGCTTCACCGCCCAGCAGGCGGCGGAGAAACTGCTGAAAGCCTGGATCGTGCTGGCGGATCATCGGCCACCACGGCTGCACGAACTGATGGATCTGGCGGCCCTGGCGGAGCAGCCGCTGGATCCACGGCTGGCGGCGTTGCAGGTGTTTGCGGTGGAGGCGCGCTACGAGGAGGGGCCATTTCCCCTGCCGGCCTCGCGGGCGGAACTCCTGGCCCTGCTGGAAGCGGAGCTGGAGCGCTGCGAGCAGGCGGTGGGCGCAGCGGGCTGAGGCTGCGGCAGACTCCCCCCCAGCCCCCTGCCCGCCCAGCCGAGCCCATGGCCATCCGCAAGTCGGAGCTGTATTCGAGCCTGTGGGCCAGCTGCGACGCCCTGCGCGGTGGCATGGATGCCAGCCAGTACAAGGACTATGTGCTGGTGTTGCTGTTCCTCAAATACATCAGCGACAAGTACGCCGGTCAGCCCTATGCGCCGCTTGTGATCCCTGAGGGCAGCAGCTTCGCCGATATGGTGGCCCTCAAGGGCAAGGCGGAGATCGGCGATCGGATCAATAAGGAGATCATCGCGCCGCTGGTGGCCGCGAATCAGCAGCTGAGCCAGAGCGATTTTCCTGATTTCAACGACCAGGCCAAGCTGGGCAGCGGCAAGGAGTTGGTGGAGCGCCTCACCGATCTGATCGCGATCTTCGAGGCTCCGGCGCTCAACTTCTCCCGCAACCGGGCCGACGACGACGACATCCTGGGAGACGCCTACGAATACCTGATGCGCCACTTCGCCGTGGAGAGCGGCAAGAGCAAGGGGCAGTTCCTCACGCCGTCCGAGGTGAGCCGCGTCAAAGCCCAGGTGCTGCAGATCGACAAGGAAGACATCAAGACCTCCACCACGGTGTGCGATCCGTTCTGCGGTTCCGGGTCGTTGCTGCTCAAGGTGGCGGCCCAAGCCGGCCGACCGGTGACGCTCTACGGCCAGGAGAAGGATGCCGCCACCAGCGGCCTGGCGCGGATGAACATGATCCTGCACGGCAACCCCACCGCGATCATCTGGCAGGGCAACACCCTGGCCGATCCGAAGCTCAAGGAAGGCGATCAGCTCAAGCAGTTCGACTTCGTGGTGGCCAATCCACCCTTTTCGGACAAGCGCTGGAGCACCGGGCTCGATGCCGCCAAGGATCCCTATGGCCGCTTCGACGGCTTCGGCATTCCGCCCGCCAAGCAGGGCGACTATGCCTACCTACTGCACATCGTGCGAACGCTCAAGAGCACCGGCCGAGGCAGTTGCATCCTTCCCCACGGCGTGCTGTTCCGCGGCAACGCCGAAGCCGAGATCCGCAAGAACCTGATCCAGCGTGGGCTGATCCAGGGCATCATCGGCCTGCCCGCCAACCTCTTCTATGGCACCGGCATCCCCGCCTGCATCCTGGTGATCGACAAGCGCGACGCCGGCAGCCGCGAGGGCCTCTTCCTGGTGGATGCCAGCAAGGGCTTCATCAAAGACGGCCCCAAGAACCGCCTGCGCGAGCGCGACATCCACAAGATCGTCGATGTGTTCACCCGCCAGCTGGAGCTGCCCGGCTATTCACGCTTCGTGCGCAATAAGGAAATCGCCGGGCACGACTACAACCTCAACCTGCCCCGCTACATCGACAGTTCCGAAGCGGAAGACCTGCAGGACATCGAGGCCCACCTGCGCGGCGGCATCCCCGAGCGCGACATCGACGCCCTGGAGGCGTACTGGCAGGTGTGCCCGCAGCTGCGCCAGGCCCTGTTCCGGCCGCTGCGGCCCGGGTACCTGGAGCTGTCGGCGGCTCCGGCGGAGCTGAAGGCCACGATCACCGCCCA
>JBIKTO010000257.1:0-4773 GCA_044348065.1 Cyanobium sp. | reverse complement strand
AGCCAACAGGGTGCAGAGGATGCGCAGGGCCGTGGTCTTGCCGGCGCCGTTCGGGCCCAGCAGGCCGTAAAGGCAGCCTGCGGGCACGCTCAGGCAGAGGTCATCGAGGGCCTGGATGGGGGTGGCCTTGCGGCCGCCCCCATAGCGCTTGCTGACGTGCTGCAGCTCGATCAAGCCGGAACCACTCCCGTGATGCTCACTGGAGGGGCAATCTAGGCAGCGCCCCCGGCCGGCCGCAGGGGGATAGCCGCCAGCAGCGCCGGTACGTCGAGGGCCGTGGCCTGGGGGGTGCGGGCCAGCAGGAGCAGCAGGCAGATGCCGAAGAGATAGAGGATCGACCAGCGGAAAAGGCCGCGGGCCCCGGCCGGATCATCGGGTTGCTCCAGCAGCCGTTCGCTGAGCTGCAGCAGGCGGGCGTTGAAGGGCAGCACCAGCAGGCCGTAGAACCAGCCGCCGCTGGGCAGGGCCAGGCAGCCGAGGGCGCTGAGCACCACGGTGAGCCAGCTGTAGGAGCGGATGGCCCGCACCGTGACCGCCGGGCCGCGCACCGCCGGCAGCATCGGGATTCCAACCGAGCGGTAGTCGTCCCGCAGCAGCAGGGCCAAGGCCCAGAAGTGGGCGGGGGTCCAGACCATCACCAGGCTGAACAGCCACCAGCCGCCCCAGCCGAGCTGGCCGCTGACGGCCGCCGCCCCCACCAGGGGCGGAATGGCACCGGCCACGCCACCGATCACGATGTTCTGAGTGGTGCGCGGCTTGAGCAGGGCCGTGTAGAGCAGCACGTAGCTGCACAGTCCGAGCAGGGCGAGGGCGGCCGCCAGGCAGTTGACGCCCAGCACGAGTACCGCCACGGATCCGGCGGTGAGGGCGATCGCCAGCTGGAAGGCTCGCTGCCGGGCCAGGCGGCCGGAGGGCAGGGCCCGGCGGCTGGTGCGCTGCATGCGGCCGTCGAGCTCCTCCTCCCAGAGACAGTTGAGAACCCCGGCGGCGGCGGAGGCCATCGCCCCGCCCACCAGGGTGGCTGTCAGGCGCAGCGGGGTGGGGGGCCAGTCGCTGGTGAGGGCCATGCCCCCCAGGGTGGTGGCGAGCAGCAGGGGGATCAGCCGTGGCTTGGCCACTTCCAGCCAGGCGGGGAGCCGGATGGAGGGCCGCAGGGAGGGGCTGCGGGGGATGGTGACGGCGGGGGTGATCCCAGGGGTGGCGCTAACCATCGATCGGCTCCAGGCGGTGGGAAGGGATGGCACCACTGACCACCGGCAGGCTGCGGCCCCAGAGGGCGGCGAGGCAGGCGATCAGCAGCGCGGCGGTGAGTTGGTGGGCGACGGTGAGGGCGGGCTGGCTGAGCTGGAGGCGCAGGGTGGCGACCCCGAGGGCCACCTGCAGGGCCACCAGCGCATTTGCCAGTCCGACCAGCGGGCGCAGGCCCGGGCGATACGGGCGGGGAAGGAGCAGGACACTGGCGGGGAGAAGCGCCAGCACGGCCAGGGCGGCTGGAGCGGCGCCGAGGCGATGGCGGAGCAGCCAGAGGCAGCCTTCGCCGCTGCTCAGGCAGAGATCGGCGGCCCAGCGGCTTGCCATCAGACCCCCCAGCACCGACTGGGCCAGCACCAGGGCGGCGGCCCCCCCCACTAGGACCAGCCAGGGCCAGGGCAGGGGGGTCGCCACGGCGGGCTGGGAGGCGGCGAGGCGCCAGAGGCGCAGGCGTTGGTCGCTGGCGCTGATCAGGGCCACCAGCAGCAGGGCGGTGATGAGGTGGGCCGTGACCACGGAGGAGGAGAGGAGCTGGAGCACGGTCAGGGCACCGAGGGCCCCCTGGCCGGCCACCAGCAGCAGGGCGGCGGCGGTGTTGCGCGGCAGCCAGCCCGGCAGGTCGCGGCGGCGGATCAGGCTCAGGGCCGCCAGGGCGAGCAGGGCGAGGCCCACCAGAAAGGCGTCAAGCCGGTGGAACCATTCCAGGAACACCTGCATGTTCATCTGCCGACCGGGGAGCAGCAGGCCGTAGCAAAGGGGCCAGTCCGGACAGGCCAGCCCCGCCTCCATCACCCGGGTGGCGCCGCCCACCGCCACCAGCGCCACCAGCGCCACCACGAGGTGGGCTGTCAGCAGCTCGATCAGCGGCACTAGCCACCCGGGGATCAGGCGGCCATGGGCGTCAACCGTGGAGGATGCAGCCGTGCTCGACGCAGCTGTCCGCAGCCGTGAAGCCACCTGCATGAAGCTGGAGATGCGGGGTTTCAAGGTAGCGGGATTTCAGAGATGAGCGATCCCGCACATCCCAGCTCAAAAGAGGACGAAGTGTGAAATTTCGCGGCAATGGCCGCCCCTGCTACAAATGCTTTCGCGTCTTCGGCGAGAAGCAAATACGCTATGAAACCGAGTCGCTGAGCCTGCTGCCGCCCGATGGTCATCCGGGCGCCGAGCCCCTGGTCTCCTCCCCCATCCTCCTCAGTCCGTCTTCCCGTGCAGATTCCCTCCGCGTTGATCACCCTGCTGGCGGGCATGCTCCTGGTGCTCGCCGGTCTGTGGGTCGGCAACAACGTCAACCTGCTGCCGGTTGATGCCAGCAGCAACGCGCCGGTCTATGACGACCTGTTCAAGGTTCTCTTCATCATTGGCACGATCCTCTTCCTCGGCATCGTCGGCCTGCTGGTGTTCAGCCTGATCCGTTTCCGCCGTCGCCCGGGGCAGCGGGGCGATGGGCCGGCGATCGAGGGCAACCTGCCACTGGAGATTCTCTGGACGGCGATCCCGGCGATCGTGGTTCTGTTCGTGGGCATCTACAGCTACGACATCTACGAGCGCATGGGCGGCATGGTGCCGCTCAACGACCACAGCGCCATGCATGCCGGCCACCAAGCCGAAGGGGGCCTGGGGGGCATGGGTGGGATGGCCGCCATGGCGGATGGCTCCGTGATCGCGGCCTCGGTGCAGAGCCCCGCCGGTGCGGGCCAGGGTCCGGAGCCGCGGGTCTGGGGCGGGATCGGGCCCACCGGCGCCGAGAACGATGCGCTGCCAGTGGACCTCACCGCCATGCAGTTCGCCTTCATCTTCCACTACCCCCAAGGCGACATCACCAGCGGTGAGCTGCACATACCCGCCGGCCGGCCGGTGGAGTTGCGGATGAAGGCCAACGATGTCATCCACGCCTTCTGGGTGCCCCAGTTCCGGCTCAAGCAGGATGTGATTCCCGGCCAGCCGACGGTGCTCACCTTCACGGCCACCCGGCCGGGCAGCTACCCGATCGTCTGCGCCGAGCTTTGCGGCCCGTATCACGGCGGCATGCGCTCCACCGTGGTGGTTCATGAAACCGACGACTTCAACGCCTGGCTGAGCAAGAACAGCCCGGCCACGGTGGCCGCCGCCTCCAGCGGCACCCCCACAGGCTGACCTGCCGCCCCTGCTGCCGCGCTTCGCCACTTCTTCTTCGCCGCCCCTTTCCGTTTCAGACCATGACCATCGCCTCCGCGAGCGATTTCCAGCCCCAGCCGGAAGGACTGCAACCACAGGGTTGGCTGCGCTATCTGAGCTTCAGCCTGGATCACAAGGTGATCGGCCTGCAATACCTGATCACCGGCTTCATCTTCTATCTGATCGGCGGCGCTCTGGCGGGGGTGATCCGCACGGAGCTGGCCAGCCCGATCAGTGATTTCGTGAGCCGGGAAACCTACAATCAGGTGCTCACCCTGCACGGCACGGTGATGATCTTCCTCTGGATCGTGCCGGTGGTGAATGGAGCCTTCGGCAATTATCTGGTGCCCTTCTACGTGGGCGCCCGCGACATGGCCTTCCCCCGCCTCAACGCGGTGGCCTTCTGGTTGATTCCGCCGGCCGGCATCCTGCTGATCGGCAGCTACTTCATCACCGGCGCCGCCCAGTCGGGCTGGACCGCCTACCCGCCGCTGAGCATCACCACCCCCGCCGCCGGCCAGATCGTCTGGATCCTGAGTGTGCTGCTGCTGGGGGGGAGCTCCATCTTCGGGGGCATCAACTTCATTGCCACCATCCTCAAGCTGCGTCGCCCCGGCCTGAAGATGATGATGCTGCCGATGTACTGCTGGGCGATGCTCGGCACCAGCATTCTGGTGGTGCTCTCCACGCCGGTGCTGGCGGGCACCCTGATCCTGCTGAGCTTCGACATCATTGCCCACACGGGCTTCTTCAATCCCAGTCTGGGCGGCAATGTGGTGGTGTATCAGCACCTCTTCTGGTTCTACTCCCACCCGGCTGTGTACATCATGGTGCTGCCCGCCTTCGGGCTGGTGAGCGAGATCCTGCCGGTGCACGCCCGCAAGCCCCTGTTTGGCTACACCACGATGGTGTATTCGATCATGGCGATCGTGTTCCTTGGCTTGATCGTCTGGGCGCACCACATGTTCACCAGTGGCACCCCACCCTGGATGCGCCTGTTCTTCACGATTGCCACTTCCTTCATCGCCGTGCCCACCGGCATCAAGTTTTTCAACTGGCTCGCCACCCTCTGGGGCGGACGCATCTCCTTGAACAGCGCCATGCTGTTCTCCTGTGGCTTCATCTTCAACTTCGTCTTCGGTGGCATCACCGGGGTGGCCCTGGCCCAGGTGCCCTTTGACATCCATGTGCATGACACCTACTTTGTGGTCGGTCATTTCCACTACATCGTCTATGGCGGCACCGTGTTTGTGATCTTCAGTGCCATCTACCACTGGTATCCCAAGTTCACCGGCCGCCTGCTCAACGAAGACCTGGGTCGCCTGCACTTTCTGCTCACCTTCATCGGCTTCAATCTCTGCTTCG
>JBIKTO010000256.1:0-4791 GCA_044348065.1 Cyanobium sp. | reverse complement strand
CAGCCGCGCCACATCCTCGAGGAGATCGTCTGGGAAAAGGATCGGGAGATCGCCGCCGCCCGGGAGCGGGTGCCGCTGGAGAAACTGCGGGCCCAGGTGGCCGAGCTGCCCCCCTGCCACGACTTCGCCGCCGCCCTGCTGGCGAGCTGCCGCAAACCGGCGGTGATCGCTGAGGTGAAGAAAGCCAGTCCCAGCAAAGGGGTGCTGCGGGAGGATTTCGATGCGGTGGCGATCGCCCGCGGCTACGCCGCCGGCGGCGCCAGCTGCCTGTCGGTGCTCACCGACCGCCGTTTCTTCCAGGGCGGCTTCGAGGTGCTGGTGGAGGTGCGCCAGGCGGTGGAGCTGCCCCTGCTCTGCAAGGACTTCATCCTCAGCCCCTACCAGCTGTACCAGGCCAGGGCCGCCGGCGCCGACGCCGCCCTGCTGATCGCCGCGATCCTCAGCGACCGGGATCTGGCCTACCTGCTGAAGGTGGCTCGGGGCCTGGGCCTGGCGGCCCTGATCGAGGTGCATGACGAGGCCGAGCTGGAGCGGCTGCTGGCCCTGGAAACCCTCTGCGGCGCCGGCCAGCGACCGCTGATCGGCATCAACAACCGCGACCTGAGCACCTTCACGGTGGACCTGGACACCAGCGAGCGCCTGCTGGCGCGCCACGGCGCCGCCCTGCGGGAGCGGGGCGCCCTGGTGGTGAGTGAATCGGGCCTGTTCAGCCGCGACGACCTCGACCGCGCTCAGAACGCCGGTGCCGACGCGGTGCTGGTGGGTGAAGCGTTGATGCGCCAGAGCGATGTGACCGCGGCGCTGGAGACGTTGATCGGCGGCTGAGGCGAGGATCGCCCGCTTCAGCCGAAGACATGGCTGCCGATGTGGCGCAGCTGCACCCAGGGCGCCAGCAGCACCTCGCCACCGGCCTCGCGCCAGATCCGGCAGAAGTGGTAGTCCTCGCCCATCAGTTCATTGCTGTCCGGATCGAGGCTCAGGGAGAAGAAATCCAGGCTCTCCTCGCCCTCGAAGCGGCTGTTGTTGCGGTAGCGGGGCACCCGCGGCGCCAGGGTCTCGAACACATCGCGGCGGATCAGCATGAAGCCGGCGCCCACCGCGGCCACGGACTTGAGCCCCTTGGCGTTCAGCCCATCCCCCAGGGCCAGCGGACTGTCCGGCAGCGGCACGAAGGCCATGGAGGAG
This sequence comes from Cyanobium sp., assembly GCA_044348065.1. GTDB lineage: Bacteria > Cyanobacteriota > Cyanobacteriia > PCC-6307 > Cyanobiaceae > Cyanobium. The sequence continues at coordinate 3,606 of JBIKTO010000256.1, read as the reverse complement.
GCCCAGCGGGGCAGCTCCTCCAGCGAGGCGCCGGCCACGATCCCCTCGCAGACGCGGCCGTAGTCGAGGGTGCGGCGGGGGTAGGCGCCGCAGACCAGCGGTTCGTCGAGCGCGAGCAGCCGGGGCACATCGAGGGGATCGAACTGGATGTCGGCATCGATGAACAGCAGGTGGCTGGCGCTGGAGGCCAGGAATTCGTGCACCAGGTCGTTGCGGGCGCGGGTGATCAGCGATTCGTTGAACAGAAAGCGGAACGACAGCGGCAGGCCCTGCTGTCCGCACTGAGCCACCAATCGGCAGAGGGAATCGGTGTAATGGCCGTGACAGACGCCCCCATACATCGGTGTGCCGATGAACAGGTTCGGGTGATCAACGGACATGGGCGGGCAGCGGCGACCGCCCCAGTATGGGGAGAGAGGCCAGGCTGGATCCGGCCCAGCGGCCATGAAAAAACCCCCGCCTGGGCGGGGGCCTGGGACGTGGCGGGGAGGGGGCCGGAGTGCCGGGCCGCCGACCGCTGGGTTCAGACCTTGCGGCTGTAGAACTCCACCACCAGCAGTTCGTTGATCTCCAGCGCCACCCATTCGCGCTCGATCCGGCCGGTGACCTTGGCGGTCAGCTTGGCTTTGTCGAATTCCAGGTGGGGCGGGATGTTGGCCAGGCCGGGGAACTCCATGTTGGTTTCCGCCAGCTTGCGGCTGGCCTTGCGTTCGCGCACCGCCACCACATCGCCTGCTTTGCACTGGTAGCTGGGAATGTCGACCACCCGGCCATTCACGGTCACGTGCCCGTGGTTCACCAGTTGGCGGGCGCCGGGCACGGTGGGGCCGAAGCCGAGGCGGAAACAGATGTTGTCGAGACGGTTCTCGAGCAGCTTGAGCAGGTTGGTTCCGGTGGAACCCTCCTGGGCACGGGCTTTCTTCACGTAGCGGACGAGCTGACGTTCGGAGATGCCGTAGTTGAAACGCAGTTTCTGCTTTTCTTCGAGACGGATCGCGTATTCGGAGCGCTTGCGACGGGCTTGGCCGTGCTGACCGGGGGGATAAGCCCGCTTGGCGGACTTACGGGTGAGACCGGGAAGGTCTCCCAAGCGCCGCGTGATCCTCAGGCGAGGGCCGCGGTAGCGAGACATGGAAACGGGGGTGGGGGAACAACGGGCGGCGGCGCGCCATGCTGGGGATGCCCCCCGCACGCCAGCGGTGCCGGACCGATCCACCATCCTAAAGGGCGGCCCATCGCCCACCACCACCAGGGCCGCCGGCCCGCGAGCGGCCCTGGACGCGCTCCTGGCGGCCCTGCTGCTGGCCCTGATCGGCGCCTATCGCCGCTGGCTCTCGCCCCTGCTGGGGCCCCACTGCCGCTTCACCCCCAGCTGCAGCGCCTACGGCCTGGAGGCGATCCAGCGGCATGGGCCCTGGCGGGGGGGCTGGCTCACCCTGCGCCGCCTGGGCCGCTGCCACCCCTTCACCCCCTGCGGCTGCGATCCGGTGCCCGACTGATGGCCTCCCTGCTCCTCTACACCCGAGCCGGCTGCTGCCTCTGCGAGGGGCTGGCGGAACGGTTGCGGGCCCTGGAGCCGCCGCCGCCGCTCACGACGGTGGACGTGGATGGCGATCCGGCCCTGCAGGCCCGCTGGGGGCTGGAGGTGCCCGTGCTCGCCCTGGCGGCAGGGCCGGCGGCTGGCCCCCCCCAGCCCCTGCCCCGGGTGCCGCCCCGTCTCACGGGGGAGCGCCTGCGCCAGTGGCTGGAGCGCCACGGCGCCCTCTGAAGCCCGGCCGGCGGGGCGGCCCTCAGCAGGGCTGCGTCGTGCGGTTTGGCCTTAGAAAGGGCGGCGCCGGCGAAGGCGGCATCGCTCGTCCGGCCGCTCCCCGTTCCCCCTTCCCCCATGTCGCCGCTGCTGCACCCGCTGCTTCGCCAGGTGGGCCTGGCCGTGTCCCCCGCCCTGGCCAACGCCGAGGTGCGCGGCATCAGCTGCGATTCCCGCCGGGTGGGCCCCGGCACCCTGTTCGTGGGCCTGCCGGGCACTCAGGTGGACGGGGGCAGCTTCTGGCCCCAGGTGCTGGCCGCCGGCGCCTGCGCGGCGGTGATCGGCCCGGCCGCCGCCGCCGCCAATCCGCCCGGTCCGCAGGATGCGGTGATCGTCGTCGAGGAGCCGGTGGCGGCCTGGGCCGGCGAGCTGGCGGCGGAGTTCTGGCAGCAGCCCAGCCGGCGCCTGGCCCTGATCGGTGTCACCGGCACCAACGGCAAGACCACCACCACCCACCTCATCGAGCACCTGGCCGCCGCCACCGGCCGCCCCGCCGCCCTGTTCGGCACCCTGCAGAACCGCTGGCCGGGCCACAGTGTCACCGCCTCCCACACAACCCCCTTCGCCGACAGCCTGCAGGCCCAGCTGGCCCAGGCGGTGGAGGCCGGCGCCGGCCTGGCGGCGATGGAGGTGAGCTCCCATGCCCTCGACCAGCGGCGGGTGGCCGGCTGCCGCTTCGCCGGGGCGGTGTTCACCAACCTCACCCAGGACCACCTCGATTACCACCTCACCATGGAGGCGTACTTCGAGGCCAAGGCGCTGCTCTTCACCGAGCCGCTGCTGGCGGGCGGTGCGGTGGTCAATGGGGATGATCCCTGGGGGCGGATCCTGGCGGAGCGCCTGGCGGCGGCGGGGCGCCCCTGCTGGCGCAGCTCCCTGGAGGATCCTGGGGCCGAGCTGCGGGTGACCGACCTGACCATGGCGGCCAGCGGCGTGACAGGCAGCGTGATCACCCCGGCCGGCGAGGGCCGTTTCCGCTCCCCCCTGGTGGGCCGCTTCAACCTGATGAACCTGCTCCAGGCGGTGGGGGCCCTGGTGCAGCAGGGGCTGCCCCTGGCCCAGGTGCTCGCCGGCCTGGAGAGCTTCCGAGGGGTGCCCGGCCGGATGGAGCGGGTGCCGGTGCCCGAAGGGCTGGGGGGGCCCGCGGTGCTGGTGGACTACGCCCACACCCCCGATGGTCTGGAGAGTGCCCTGGCGGCCTGCCGCCCGTTCAGCGAAGGGCGGCTGATCTGCGTGTTCGGCTGCGGCGGCGATCGCGACCGCAGCAAGCGCCCCCAGATGGGAGGGATCGCCGCCCGCCTGGCGGACGCGGTGGTGGTCACCTCGGACAACCCCCGCACAGAGGATCCCCAGCGGATCCTTGACGATGTGGTGGCGGGCATCCCAGCCGGCAGCGACCTGCGGGTGGAGATCGACCGGGCCCGGGCGATCGCCGACACCATCGCCGCAGCGGGGCCCACCGACCTGGTGCTGATCGCCGGTAAGGGGCACGAGGATTACCAGATCCTCGGCAGCACCCGCATCCACTTCGACGACCGCGAGGAGGCGGAAAAAGCCCTGCGGGCCCTGCCGCGCTGAGGCGGCCTCAGGCGGTGTCGCCCTCCCGGTGGCGCAGGAAGGCCCAGCAGGCGGCGGCCAGGCCCACCGGCACCAGCAGGAACCAGCCGCGGGCGCGGTCCACCGGGCTACCAGCATCGCCGGCGGTGCTCATCGACTTGGTGAAGTCCTTGCCGAAGTCCTGGCGCTTGCTGTCGCCGCCGAGCTTCTCACCCACCGCGGCGAGCTTGCCCATCACCCCC